>NZ_JFHK01000005.1 GCF_001636545.1 Kosmotoga arenicorallina S304
CCTTTATTTTATCCTACATCGTAACTCGAATCACGTCACTCGGCTTTTCAAGCAACCGACAACCGACAACGAACTGAATGACGTTCTCGGACTCTCGGCTCTTTATTTTATTCTTTAACAACCCTGATACCAAATTCATCAGCGTCGATGATTATTTTGTCGCCCTCATTAAGTGTTCCATCAATTATCATATCGGCTATTGGAGCTTCTACTTCTTTTTCAATAATCCTTCTTACAGGTCGTGCTCCAAAAAGCCTATCATACCCTTTTTCAGCAAGGTAATCCACTGCTTTCTCTGTAATTTCCGCTTTAATGCTCTGCTCTTGTAGTCTTTCAAATACCTCTTTCATTCTTAAATCAACTATTTTCGACATGACTTCTTTATTCAGAGTTTTAAAGAATACAATTGCATCAAGCCTATTGATGAATTCGGGTTTGAATGTCTTTTTTAGCTTGAGCTCTACCTTTGCAAGCACTTCATCATTAATGTCTTCGGAAACAAGCTCTTCTGAAGCGATGTTACTTGTCATGATCAGAATGGTGTTCGCAAAGCTCACAGTTTTGCCTTTGCCATCTGTGAGTCTTCCATCATCCATAATCTGCAGCAGGAGATTATGGACATCAGGATGGGCTTTCTCAATCTCGTCTAACAAAATTACAGAATAGGGTTTTCTGCGAACAGCTTCTGTTAGTTGTCCGCCCTCTTCATAGCCGACATATCCCGGAGGTGCTCCTATCAATCTTGATACAGTGTGCTTTTCCATATATTCGGACATGTCAATTCTCACCATGGCGTCTTCACTGCCAAAAAGGATATAAGCGAGAGTTTTTGCTAATTCAGTCTTTCCAACTCCGGTAGGACCCATGAAAAGGAAAGAGCCCCATGGCCTATTTTTGGCCTTAAGCCCTGCTCGAGCCCTTTTAATAGTGCTTACAACAACTGACACGGCTTCATCTTGATCAATGAATCTTTCATGAATCAGCTCTTTGAGATTTTTCAGCTTTTCCCTTTCAGCTTCAAGCAATCTTCCAGCCGGTATTCCTGTCCATTGCTCGATTATAGAGGCTATTATGTCTTTTGTTACGCTTCTTGCGTCTTTTGAAATATTTTCTTCCCACTCTCTTTTCTTCTCTTCGTATTCACTTCTTATACGCTCAAACTCTGACTTTAGCTCAGCTGCTTTTTGATATTCGCCCTTCTGAACTAAGTCTGAAATCTTTTCATCGAGTTCGGAAAGTTTCTTTTCAAGTTTTCTAACTCCTTCGGGTACATACCCGGCTTGAAGCCTGACAAAAGATGCTGCCTCATCGATAAGGTCAATCGCCTTGTCAGGCAAGTAGCGATCGCTTATATACTTGACGCTCAGGTCCACTGCAGTTTCAAGGGCTTCGTCGTCTATTTTGACGTTGTGGTGCTTCTCATAGCTTTCTTTGATTCCTTTTAATATTTCAAGAGCTTCTTCTGGTGTTGGCTCGTCTACATACACCGGCTGGAATCTTCTTTCAAGTGCTCTGTCTTTTTCAATGTATTTGCGGTATTCATCTATTGTTGTGGCACCAATGCACTGGAGTTCACCTCGTGCTAATGCTGGCTTCATAAGGTTCGCAGCGTCCATTGATCCTTCAGCGCTACCGGCGCCAACCACGGTATGAATTTCATCTATGAAGAGGATCACTTCTCCGGAGAGTTTTCTCACTGAATCAATTATTGCTTTCATGCGTTCTTCAAATTCCCCGCGAAATTTAGTTCCGGCAACGACCCTCCCCATATCGAGCACAAGAACGCGCCGATTTCTAAGATATTCAGGTGTTTCGCCATCAACAATACGTTGCGCCAGGCCTTCTACAATAGCTGTTTTCCCAACACCGGGTTCTCCAACGAGAACGGGGTTGTTTTTCGTTTTCCGACCCAATATCTGGATCACTCTTTTAATCTCGTCTTCCCTTCCAATAACTGGCATGAATTTTCCCTGTTTTGCAAGTTCTGTGAGATCTATGGTAAATCTTTTTAATGCGCTTATGTTTTCATTTTCAGAGGCATCGGATTCCTTTCTTTCTTTTAAGAGAGCATTGTAAACCCTGTCGATATCAAGTCCGTACTTCACCAGAATTCTCGATGCAACCGATGAAGTTTCCTTTACCATTGCCAGCAGTAGATGCTCTGTGCCAATTTTCTGGTCCTGCATTCTTTTTGCTTCTGACTTTGCAGTTTCAAGAATATGCCTTGCATCAGGTGTCAGGTAAATCTGGGTTCCCGTCCCTCCGGCATTAGAACCATATCTACCTATTACCTCTTCAACATCACGTCTTAATGCACCCAGATCAACTTTCAGATTCTTCAATACCTTAAGAGCCAGATTATCGCCGTCTTCAAGAATGGAAAGCAGGATATGCTCACTACCAAGCTGGTTTTGCCTGTATCGCGTTAGTATATCCTGAACATCCATTAATATCTTTTTTGCTTTTTCTGTGTATTCTTCGTAATTCAACATAAATAACACCTCCTTGCGTAACGAGTCGCGAGTACGAGAATAATCGAGAATCGAGAAATGGTAACCGAGAGCCGAGATTCGAGAATCAATGATAAACAGCCATGCTGAGCTGAAGCTCAGGATGTGCGCCTGCGATGGTGGAGTCGTTGTAGGTTGTGGGTTGTGCGTCATAAATTTTATGTTTGCCTTCTAGAAGGATTGGACAAAATCATACAACCTACAACCAACCACCTACAACTGAGAACTATGAGAACTGAGTCACGAGATCCGAGAATCGAGAAATTAAGTACCGAGTTGCGAGAAAAATCTTAAAGGCAATATGTTTGAAACAAGTATTACTCGTTACTAGAATTGCGTTACTCGGCTTTTTAACTGCTTTGTACTCCTCGTACCATCAGCTGTCGTTCTACCAGTTGTCGCTCCATCATTTGCCGTACCATCAACCGTCGTACCACCAGCTGTCGTTCTACCAACAGTCGCTCCATCAATCACTGTTTTCTTTCAAAAAAGGGCGCCTTTAAGAGGCGCCCTTTTCATGTTTTTTCAGTTAATCGATTTTGATTTCTACGGCTTCTTTCTTCGCCTCTTCTTTTTTAGGGAGTTCGATTTTAAGGACACCGTTGTCATAGTTTGCTTTGACTTTGGTTGTATCGATGCTATCAGGGAGCCTGAAGGCTCTGTTAAAGCTGCCATAACCTCTTTCGATAAGGTGGTAGTTTCTTGACTTTTCCTTCTTTTCATACTTCTTTTCGCCCGTGATACTCAATACTCCATCTTCAAGCTTTATTTTCAGGTCTCCTTTTTTGATACCGGGCACTTCCATTTCGAGGAAGATGGCATCATCCGTTTCATAAACATCAACAGCGGGTATGAAATTTTCACGATCCTCGGGTCTGATGCTTAAGCCTTTGAAAGCATCGTCGAAAAGCTTGTCGATCTCCCTGTGAAGTTCTTCAAAGGGTTTGAAAATGCTGCTGAGTTCACCTCTTTTGGCCAACATGATTCCACCTCCCTTTCAAGTTATTTCATTTATTAATTTTGAGGATTGTCTTTTGGTGGTATATACTCAGAACCGCTATCATCCTGCCCGGGATTAGATTGTCCACCTTGCGTCGAAGCCCCCTGAGCCTGTTGATAAAGAAGCTGCCCTATCTTCATACTCTCCTGCTGGAGCTTGTCGAAGAGTATCTTTACTCTTGCTATATCATCTTTGTTGAGTGCGTCTCTCAGGTCTTTGACAAGGGTTTCCAGATTGCCACGATCTTCGGCAGGAACTTTATCGCCACTTTCTTTCAGGAGCTTTTCAATCCTGTATGCAAGTTCATCAGCCTGGTTTTTAAGCTCGACCTCCTGCTTTTTCCTTTTATCTTGCTCTTCATATTTTTTCGCATCTTCAACAATTCTTTTGATTTCATCTTCTGAAAGCTTGTTACGACCTGTGACCACCATCGATTGCTGTTTGTTGGTGCCAAGATCTTTAGCATATACATTCACAATTCCATCACTATCTATGTCAAAAGTCACCTCGATCTGTGGTACGCCTCTTGGAGCAGGAGCTATTCCCGTCAACTTAAAGCTACCAAGGAAGATATTGTCCTGCGCCATGGTCCTTTCACCCTGATATATTCTGATTTCAACCTCTGTTTGTCCATCCTCAGCAGTGGTGAATATTTTCGATTTCTTGATAGGTATTGTTGAGTTTCTTTCGATAATTGGTTCAAGGATTCCACCCTTAACTTCAACACCCAGTGTAAGGGGCGTGACATCGACAAGAACAAGATCTTTTTCAAGATTGCCACCAAGAATAGCCGATTGAATTGCTGCACCCACCGCAACTGCTTCATCGGGATTTATGCTTTTGTTGGGTTCTTTACCAAAAATTCCCTTAATGAAGTTTTGAACAAAGGGTATTCTTGTCGAACCTCCAACAAGGATTATTTCATCCACATCGCTGGGTGAAATTTTGGCATCTTGCAAGACCCTTTCGACTTGTTCTCTAGTAGATTCTATAAGGTCTCTTATCAAGGATTCAAAAGTTGACCTTGTGATTTTCATTTCAAGATGCAAAGGTCCTTCTGAAGTTGCCGTTATGAAGGGCAAACTAACTTCTGTTTCGAACTTTGCTGACAACTCTATCTTGGCTCTTTCTGCGGCGTCTTTGAGCCTCTGGAAGGCTTGCTTGTCTTTTCTTAAATCTATACCGTGTTCTTTTCTGAACTCTTCAGCCATATAATCAATAAGTCTTTCGTCAAAATCGTCACCACCAAGATGATTATTCCCGGCTGTTGCAAGAACTTCTACAACACCTTCACCAATTTCGAGCAATGAAACATCGAAAGTTCCACCGCCAAGGTCATAAACGATTACCTTTTTGTCTCCCTGAGCCTTATCAAGACCATAAGCAACTGCAGCTGCTGTTGGTTCGTTGATAATTCTCAGAACTTCAAGCCCGGCGATTATTCCGGCTTCTTTTGTGGCCTGTCTCTGAGCGTCGTTAAAATATGCCGGACAGGTAATAACAGCTTTGGTAACTTTTCCACCGAGGTATGCTTCTGCATCTGCTTTGAGCTTTTTCAATACATAAGCACTTATCTCCTGAGGAGTGTATTCTTTGTCATCGATTTTTACTTTGTAGTCAGAACCCATTTTCCTTTTAATGGATCGAATTGTTCTATCTGAGTTCAGAATGGCTTGCCTTTTAGCTGGTTCTCCAACTATTATCTCTCCTGTCTTTGTGAAAGATACAATAGAAGGTGTTGTTCTTGCGCCTTCGGCATTTGGTATTACTTCTGGGCTCCCATCGGGCTTTACCCAGGCTATAACTGAATTTGTTGTTCCCAGGTCGATACCTACAATGTATTCCTTTTCTGCCATTTTTATCCCTCCCGTCTGGCTTATTGTGCTTTCCGTTGAAATTATAATTTTGTCAAGTGGCTTTGTCAATACCTATTATTATAATTTATATAGTTCTATTTTCCTTTATACATGGGGATTTTAGTTATATAAATAATTTTGTATAAAAATTTTATAGCTTTCATAATATATGACTGCTAACAAGAGAAAGATTTTATACTGGTGTTTGTATAGAAAGTGTAAGGGAAAAAAGCATCTGTAATGGTATTTTAAGGGTGGAGGTGATAGTGTGACAAGGCTTATCGAAAAGCTTTTTCCAAAAGAAAGCCCACTGAAATTGCTCAGGGAACACTCCGATATTGTCCTTGAAGCGGCTGCTTATCTTCCTAAAGCCACAAAAGATTATTTTGAAGGCAAGAGTGTGGAAAAATATTCTTACGACGTTGAAAAACTCGAAAAGCGGGCTGACTTGCTCAAAACTAAATTGCGCATGAGCTATGAAAAATTTAGATTTGCATTTTTTGACAGATCAGATGTCATGGCTATTCTCCACAAGCAAGATTCAGTAATCGATGGGATTGATGATGTCCTTAAAATCCTCAGGATGAATCAGGTTGAGGAGATTGAAAAGACTGAAATCCCTAATCTTTTTAATGAATTGTGCTCTTCTGTTTATAACTCAGTCAAGCTTATGCATGAATTGATAGGTGCTCTCACCTTGATAGTCGAAAGCGCTTTTTCTCCAGAAGAAGTGAAAAAGGAATACGGTGAAATAGATATACTTGAAAACCTCGAATTTAAAAGTGATACAGAATCAGTACACATTGGCGAGATCCTCTTTTCTTTAAAGAAGAAACTAAATCCGGTAGATATATTTTTTCTGGTAAATCTTGCTATTACAATTTCTAACATTGCCGATAACGCTGAAAACGTGGCGGAATCAATTGCAATGATTTTGAAATCAGAATAAGGAGTGATATGATGATTTTGCTTCTTTCAATTGCAATTGGTCTTGCACTTGCGATGGCCATTGGTGGCAATGATGTTGCAAATTCCATGGCAACTGCTGTTGGCGCGAAGGCGATAACAGTCAAACAGGCTGTCCTGATTGCAGCTGTTCTGGAATTCAGCGGGGCATTTTTCTTTGGTGCCCATGTTACTTCCACAATAACAAAGGGTATTTTAAACCCCGATTCTATATCTTCTGACAAAATGCTTATGTATGGAGCCCTTTCGGCACTGATAGGCGCATTTATCTGGTTAGCTATTGCTACTTTGAAGGGATGGCCTGTTTCTACAACACATTCTATCGTTGGTGGAATGGTTGGTTTCGGCATAATGGCTGGTGGCATGGGTGCTGTTAACTGGGCAAAAATGCTCATGATAGTATCGAGCTGGTTTATTTCCCCTTTCGTAGGAGGGCTACTCGCTTTTATTGTATTTAAGCTCATTGCTTTCTCCATACTCCGAAAGAAAAACCCTGTATCTGCTACAAAGAGCTATGCACCAATGTATATAGCCGGAACGCTGTTCATCACATCATTTCTCTTTTCAATAAAGACTTTGAAACTGGGGGTTTATAAATCTCTTCTGACAGGTATCGCCTTTTTTGTCGGTAGTTTGCTTGTGAGCTTTTTCATTGTTGCCAGATATATCAGGAAGAATGAACATAAACCTTATGAGGTCGTTGAAGGGACATTCAGAAAGATGCAGGTGCTAACTTCGTGTTATGTTTCATTCGCGCATGGTGCAAATGACGTTGCAAACGCTGTAGGGCCTTTGGCGGTCGTATACATTGCTTTAACTGCTGGAGGTATCGGAAGCCATGTTGAAGTCCCTTCCTGGATGCTTGGCATAGGAGGCCTGGGAATTGCTTTGGGTGTAGGAATATGGGGTAAAAAAGTTATGGAAACCGTTGGTACGCGTATCACGACTTTGAATAATACCAGAGGATTTAGTATTGACTTCGCAGCAGCCACAACCGTTTTGCTTTCTTCGTTCTTAGGGATGCCTGTTTCCACAACTCATACTGTCGTTGGTGCAGTAACAGGAGTCGGGCTTGCTCATGGATTGGAAGGTGTTAATAAAGGCGTTCTCAAAAATATTCTCTGGGCATGGTTTGTAACAGTCCCTGTATCAGGAATAATTTCCGCGCTGGTTTTCAGAATGTTTATATAACTATGAAGTCTTTTAAAATAGCAGAACTCAATAGGGAGATCAAATAAGTGGTAGTATCAGGTGCTGGCCGGAATTCTTTCCGGCCAGTATTAGCTGATTGTTGAAGATGAACAATTCGATTTTTCCTGAGTTCATTCTGGAAAGAGCCGAACGAAGTCGGTGAGGGTCTACCCCGACGGCAAAGTTCTTAAAAGGTCCGTTCACCATGATTTTTTCATACCTGAAATTTCCCGCTTTTAACATGAATCTAATATTTCCATGATCGGAGAGGATCAACACTTTTATCCCTCTCGATACGAGCTTTGTGAGTTTTCGTACCGAAAACAAAAATTGGTTCTTTTCTATTACTATCTTCTCCTTTATTTCCGGGAATCTTGGAACAGTATTGAATAATTTTTCGCGATCACAGCAAATTGAAAATAGCAAAGGGCCAACTTTGATCCCCAGATCTTCAATGCCTTCTCCAAAGTTGGATTCTTCGGCTTTTATTAGATCTAAAGTTTTCACAAGATGACGCACAGTAACGTACGGAATGTGAGCTTGAAGATTTCTTGAAATAGGTATATCCAGATAGTTGAGCACTGTCATATTATGAGAAGATGTAATAATGCAAGCGAGTTCGTTGTTGAATACAAAGCTTATGTTATCGCCTTCATCGTTTATGGAAGATGAAAAATCCAGAGCATTTTTCAAGGTGTTTTTTTTCATAGAGAAAATGTTCTCAAATTTTCTTTCCATTCTGGGGATATTTTCAGTCCGGGCTTTATCTATCTGCAGTTTTTCTCCACCCAAAAATATAGACACGGTTCCCTCTTTACCTGTGATAACTAACTTCGCATCGTCCCTAAGTTGCTCTTTAAGAGCTCTCGCATGGTCCAGTGGAATGATATAGGATCCTGTGAAAGGAGCGCAATCCTTTCTCAAAGGAATTTCCAGCTTTCCACAACCATCTGTTATAAAAGCTCTCAGGCCTTTCCAGTAATACAACCTTAAAAAACGATAACCGGGTTCTACTGAACCTGCAAATCTTTCTGAAAGCTCAAGAAGCTTTCTGTATTCCAAAGCGGTGATTTCTATTTTCATGGCACACCTCAGAACAGGGTGATTTGCTCTTTTTCTGGAAGTCCTTTTAAGGCTCCATATTTCCGGAGGATTTCCACTGTTGTTTTGTTTAGGGCAGTTCTTCTTATCAAATCTTCTACAGAGGAAAAAGGCTTTTTCTTCCTTTCTTTTATAATGGATATCGCAGCCTTTTCGCCAAGGTTCTTTATTCTATTAAAGGGTATCCTGAGTGCCTTTTCTTCTATTATGAATCTTGTAGCATCTGATTTTTCAAGATCAACAGGCAAGAAACTAAAACCCCTGAGCTTCATTTCCAGAATCACTTCAAGAAGCGTTTCCTTTGAACGCTCTTTCACGTTTTTATCGGGGTTTCCTTTAAGGCTTGCGATTTCCTTCTTTATGCTGTGTATATCGCCGAGAGCGAGGTCTACGTCGAACTCACCGTCTTTCACGGTGAAATAAGTCGAATAGAACGCCAGCGGATAATGCACTTTGTAATAAGCAACTCTAAAAGCCATGCTAACATATGCAACAGCATGAGCCTTGGGAAATAGATATTTAATTCTCTTGCACGACTCTATGAACCACTCAGGTACTGCCTTTTCACGCATCAACTGTTCTTCTTCGACTTCTATCCCTTTCCCTTTTCTCACTTTTTCCATTATTTTAAAAGCCTTCAGCGGTTCAATGCCCTTCTGGATAAGATAATTCATGATATCATCTCGACATGCAATAACTTCACCAAGAGTAGCCTTTCGTGAAGCGATCCAATCTCTGGCGTTATTAAGCCATACATCTGTCCCGTGTGATAGCCCTGAGATCCTGACGAGTTCGCCAAAACTCCTTGGATGTGTTTCCTGAAGCATTCCTCGCACAAATTGCGTTCCAAATTCAGGTATCCCCAATGTACCAACATCGGTTCCCAGATCCTCTGGCTTGATACCTAATGCCTTTGTAGACGAAAAAATCGAAAGGGTTTTTTTGTCGTCCATTGGAATAGTTGTGGGATCTATCCCGGTTATGTCCTTTAGATATTTTATGAATGTAGGATCGTCATGCCCGAGCGCATCGATTTTAACGAGATCATCGTGTATAACTTCATATGCAAAATGTGTCGTCCTCGTTCTTGATCTGGTATCATTTGCTGGATACTGTACAGGAGTAAATTCATGCACGTCACGATCTTTTGGAACAATCATAAGACCACCCGGGTGCTGTCCCGTTGTTCGCTTTACGCCAGTAATACCGGCAGCCAGGCGGTCCATTTCAGCGCCACGTAAGCGTTTTCCAGTTTTTTCCATATATGCTCTTACAAAACCATAAGCTGTTCTCTCAGCTACAGTACTTATGGTTCCTGCTCTGTATACGTGATCTCTCCCAAAGAGTTTTTCTAGATAAGCATGGGCACGTTCCTGATACTCTCCGGAGAAATTCAAATCGATGTCCGGAACTTTGTCGCCTTCAAAACCTAAAAAGGTTTCAAAGGGAATATTTTGCCCGCTTTTGTTCATTTTAGCGCCGCATTTTTGACAGGTTTTATCTTTCAGGTCATATCCCGATTCAACACTGCCATCAAGGATAAATTCCGAGTCTTTACAGTCGGGGCAAACATAATGTGGCGGAAGTGGATTAACCTCTGTTATTCCCATCATTGTTGCAACCAGCGAGCTCCCAACCGAGCCTCTTGAGCCTACCACATACCCATCGTCGTTCGATTTTTTCACCATCTTCTGCGCTATAAGGTATAACACAGCATACCCGTGGTCGATTATTGCATGCAGCTCTTTCTCAAGCCTGGCTTCTACAATCTCAGGAAGTGGTTCTCCATAGATTTCCTTCGCTTTCTTCATTGTGATTTCACGAACTTGCTCATCTGCCCCATCAATTATCGGGGGATGTAATTTCCCTTCTACGGGAATTACCTGTTCGATTTTATTTGCAATGCGATTGGTATTTGTTATAACTACCTCTCTGGCAATTTTTTCATCTTCGAATATCTCCATAGCCGCCCGCAACATTTCCTCCGTTGTTCTCAGATAAAGGGCGGGCTGTTTGTCAAAGTTGTTCTGATCCTGAGCTGCTTGAATCGCTGCTCTGAAAATATTGTGCTCCGGTTCAAGAAAGTGCACATCCCCGGTCATTACAACGGGGATATTTAATCTTCTTCCAATTTTGTAGAATTCTTTGTACATTGTTTTTAAAGTGTCTTTTGAAAATTGCCTGTCGTTTTCCTCGATAACATCAAGTGGCATGATTTCTATATAATCAAAGAATTTTGCTATTTCTTCCAGCTCTTGATTATTAGCGCCATTCAAATAAGCGCGGGAAAGTTCACCCGAGACACAGGCAGAGCCAATTAAAAGCCCTTCTCTGTGCTTGTTAAGGAGGCTTTTAGGAATTCTGGGTTTTCCATGGAAATAGTGCGTATGGGACTCTGTTACAAGAGTATATAGATTCCTCAACCCCTTTTTGTTTCTCGCCAGTATAGAAACATGCTGGGGTTTTAAGCTGGAAATGTTAATATTCTTTCTCAAGCCTTCCAGCTCTGAAAGCTTTTTTATTCCCCTTTTGTTTACCATTTCCATAAATTTCTTGAAGACTTCCGCTGTAACGCGGGCATCTTCTGAAGCTCTGTGGTGATTGAAGTTTCCCAGTTTCAAATGTTTAACAACGTTATCCAGCGAATAGCTTCTTGATTTCAACAAGCTTTTTGAAAGGGCAAGGGTATCTATGTATGGAGCTTCCCAATCTTCATCGAAGAGTTCTTTAATAGCACTCCGGACAAACCTATAATCAAATGTGGCATTATGAGCTACTAATATGCACCCTTCGCTGAATTTCAGAAAAGAAGTCAACACTTCTTTAAGTGCAGGCGCTTCTGAGAGCATTTCGTTATTGATGCCTGTAATCTCAAAGGTCTCAGAAGTAATCTCTTTTTTCGGTTTGACAAGAGAGCTAAAGGTATCTATTGTTTCCTTTCCCTTTAATTTGACAGCGCCAAATTCGATTATTTCATCAGAAGCAGGGTTCAAACCGGTGGTTTCAAGGTCGAAAACCACATATGTTTGCTCTGATAATTCTCCGTCGTAATTGCCAAGATTGTTAACAATGGCTTCCAGGTCATTTATCATGTAGCCTTCCATGCCAAATATGGGCTTTATTCCCTCTTTTTTTGCATTAAAATAAAACTCCGGAATGCTCTGGACCACCCCGTGGTCTGTTAAAGCAACTGCTGTGTGCCCCCATTCTTTTAATGTCTTGAAAAGAGCCTTTATTTCCAGTACAGAATCAAGTGCACTCATTTTTGTATGCAAATGCAGTTCCACTCTCTTTTCTTCAGCTTTATCCAGACGTTTTGGAAACTCAAAGCTATTAAGATCATGAACGGTCATTACCTCTTCGCGTTTTCTTGAATCGTATTCCAACTTTCCTCTAACAATTACCCCTTCACCATCTGTCAGGGTTCCTGCTACTTCTTCAGCTTTCTTTCCAATGATTTTACACGAAAGAGAATCGGTGAAATCAGTTACTTTGAAGGTGAGAACTGTTATTTTGCCTTTCCAGATATCTATCCCAAAAACCTTTCCTGCTATAACCACTGAATTCTCATTTCCAAGGATATCGCAGATTTTCTGTGGCGCGGTTTTTATTTTTCTACCCATCAACACGGTGGCAGTTTTTCTCTTTTCAGCTTTTTGAGTTTTGTTTGTATTCTTTTTATCCTCATTTTTCTCAGGTTGGTGGGCTTCTTTATCACTGTTTTCAGGTGCATCTTTGACATTCAAGATTATTTCAAAGGGAACCGGTTTTCCAAGAGTTTTCCTGAGGGCTTCAGCCAATTCGCGTTTTTTGGAAATTATCCTTTGCCTTGCAAATGTGCTATTGACAATAATCATTACTTTCGATCCGTCATATTCTATGGTGGCTTTTTCAAGATATGAGGAAAGCCCATTTACATATTTAAAGAGCTCAGCCTTGTTCAAAGGTGAATGGCTTTCTTGGACCTTATCTATTTCACTTTTTCGTTCCGTGTCTTTAATTGGGTTTTCTTTTTCGTCTAAAAAGATGAAGCTTATTCTCGATTTAAGCTGATTGGAAGCAATCTTCGCGAAACGGTTAAGAAGAAAGTTCTTTATATCCTCTGAAACCTTCGAATCAAAAATAACTGTCAATTCCCTTTTATTTGGATTGACAACCACACTGGATAAGTTCAACGAGGAAAAAGCTTCGTCAGGGTAAAAACCCATGAGCCTTTCAATGAGTTTTGATGCATTTAGTTCTTCATGTTTAAGTCTGAATTTCACTTTTTACGAGCACCTCCAGGATAAGAACGAGAAAGGAAATGACACCAGGCAACAGCAAGTGCATCGGCTGCATCATCGGGTTTTGGTGTTTCTTTCATTCTCAAAAACTTCATCATCACCCTCTGAATTTGACCTTTTTCGGAGCGTCCATATCCGGTTACTGCTTGTTTCACCTGATGAGGTGTATATTCGAAAATCGGTAAGCCCATTTCCCTGAGTGTAAGCAGAATCACTCCACGAGCTTCTCCAACTTGTATAGCCGTTGTGACATTTCTGAAAAAGAACAACTCCTCGACTGCGGCTTCAGAAGGCGAATGAAAATCTATTATCTTCTTTAGTTCCATGTAAATTTTCAGCAGGCGATCGGGAATGGGTTCACCTGGTTCAGTATAAATAGCACCGTAATCAACCAGCTCAACACGAGAAGCAACGGCGTCGATTATCCCGTAGCCTAATGTGCCAAAGCCAGGATCAATTCCAAGAATTCTAATCGCTTCCTTTTGCAAAACCGCACCTCCGATTTTACGATTTTAATGCCACCCATTGTGTGAAGGACATGGAACATAGAGTTCATGATACACATAAGGCTTTGACAAAGTAAAACCCGCAATTTGAAAGGATTTCGGAGAATCGATTCTCATTAACATGGTTTCGTTTCAGCAACAAAATTTGCAATATTTCTTCATCAATACGAAGAAAAGCGCTGTGTTCTGCAAAAAATAAAGGTTACTAAAATTCACAATAAAAAACCGCAGCATTCGTAAAAGTAAGAAGTTTTTATATCCAATGATTTTGCTTTTTCTATAACTGTTTTTATTGGTTGAACAATAGCATCGAATTTCAAAGATAGTGCCATATTTTGAAGCTCTCTCCTGTAATTGCCGCCGGGATGCATACAGCCCAAAATTCTTCTAAAACCGCTCGCTCTCTTAAAGACCATTTCGACATCTTCGATTTTTGGAGGTGTTTTTTTGCCATATACCGTACCGGCAGTGGGAATAAAAACAAGGAAAACAACTTTTTTAATTCCTGCTTTTTCAAGTAAATCAAGAGCTTTGAATTCATGTGAAAGCAAGCCACCTTTAAGGCCAACGGTGATATGAGGAACGACTTTTATATCATTTTCTATGAGCAGCTCAAAGCTCTTCATAGAAACATTAAAAAGATTTTCTCCGTAAACCTCTTTCATGGTTTCAGCATCTCCAACGAAATCAAAAGAGACTATATCCGCCAATTCCCTCAACAAAGGAATATCATCTCTGTTAACCACAGGTCCAACATGGAAGTTGTACTTAATATCATGGATCTTTTTCATCTTTATCAGGAATGTAGCATGATCTTTCCATGGGACAGTAAACTTTTCATTTAAGCCTCCGCTTATAAGGAAACTCCTTTTTCCATCACTTGAAAACTTCTGGATTTCTTTCACAGAGCCCATACCCTGAAGATAGTGTTTACCGCAGTGTTTGCAATTCAAAGCACAGCTCATGCCGCTTGTACTGATTGATCTGGTCAATGAAGGGGATACAAAGGTGAATTCACGCATCGTTTTCTCCCTCATTCAAGAATTTTTCATATGCGCTTTTGGCTGCCTGCTGTTCAGCTTTCTTTTTTGTTTTTCCCTTTCCGCAACCAAGGAGCTTCCCATCAAGATATACTTCAACGGAAAAAGTTTCATCTTCCTCTTTATTTTTCAGTCGATACTCAGGGCGCAGCCCGAAAAATTTTTGAGTATATTCTTGAAGTCTCGTTTTGTAATCCATTACAAGTTCCCCGCTTAAAGCCTGTTCAATATATTTTTTCAGCACTTCTTCGATAAAGTTTTTCGCATCTTCGAGACCCTTTGACAAATATATAGCAGCAAGAACTGCTTCGAAAGCATCAGCAAGTAATGAATCTTTCTCCCTGCCTCCTGAGTTTTCTTCACCCTTCCCAAGAAGTAAAAAATCTCCAAGTTTTATCTCTCTAGCAGCTCTTGAGAGAATGCTCTCGCTTGCGACTGCTGAGCGAATTTTAGACATTCTTCCCTCGCTCAGAGAATATTCAGTGTATAGGATTTCAGCAAGTATAAAATCAAGGATTGCGTCCCCGAGAAATTCAAGCCTCTCATTTGATTCAAGGTTCAAAAATGTGTTTTCATTCGCAAAAGAAGAATGACACAGAGCTCTTATCATGAGCTCCGTGTCCATGTCCTTTATGCCTAAAGCTTTTATGAATTTCTCTGCGCTTTTGGTAAAGCTTTCCATTTTCAGAATTCTCTTACCCTTTTGGCTATGGATTCTGCGTCAAGACCAGCCAATCTGTACAGGAAGTCTTTACTTCCAGACACCGAGTAATCGCTGACGCCAACTTTTACAAATTTTTCCGGCAAAAACCCTTCAGAGGTAAAATACTCTGCTAAAATAGCAGCGAGACCGCTTTTTACATTGTGGTCTTCCACAGTAAGTACCTTTCCCATAAGGAAGTCCTTCACATGTTCAAAAGAAGCATGAAGCGGGCAGCTAACTCCTAAAACGGTTATTTCTATTCCTTCACTTTTCAGCATGTCAGCGGCTTTAACAGCTTCAGACACCATCTGGCCGGTAGCGACTATTGTGGCATCCTTGCCTGTTCGTATAATGTCAACTTTTCCATACTCAAATTCATATCCCTCGCCAAAGAACGGCTTCCCATCGGGTCCAGAAATGGGATTTATTTTTGAACGTCCAAGAGCGATTACAAAGTTGCCCTTTTCATTTGCCGCATATCGGACAGCCCTATCTGTTTGGTTGGGGTCTGCCGGGACTATCAATTTGAAGCCGTAAAAATTCTTTAAGGCACCAATATAATCAAGACAATGGTGGGTCTTTCCATCTTCGCCTACGTCAAGTCCAACATGTGTTACAACAACTTTCAGGTTTGTCTTGTTTATATCATTTAACCGCTGTTGATTGTAAGTTTCATCTATGCCAAAAACTCCGAAATCAGTGAAGAAAGTTAGAACACCGCTCACCGACATGCTTCCTGCAAGGGTTGCTGCATTATGCTCCTGAACGCCAATCTGAATAAAATTCTCCGGCCAGATTTTCTCGAATTCTGCTGTTTTTGTCGAAGGCTTTAAGTCACAGTCAATTACAGCTATTGGTGATATGCCCTTGTTTAACTTTGCCAGATCCGCAAGAGCCTTTCCAAATGCAGAACGATTATCTGTTTTCTCGTGAGGAAGATAAAATTTGGGCTCACCTATGTTTATTGCTTTCTCTTCAAAAAATGGAATGAGTTTTTCCCGAGTTATGGGCATTTTCTTTCTACGTTCAATAAAGAATTCCAAATCGTCATTCACGCCAAGTTCAGCAAGAGCTCTGCGGCAACTTTCAAGATCCAGAGGCTTTCCATGGAAGCTTACATCATCTTCCATGAAGCTAACGCCTTTTCCCATTATTGTATGGGCTATGATGGCAACCGGAACATCTTCTTGAACAGCTTGATATAAAGCTGCGGACAGTTCTGCATAATCATGCCCGTTCACTTCCATAACCTTCCAGCCATCCGCTTCGTAATCGCCTTTAATATTTACGGGCATTGTATCAGAAGCACGCCCTGAAATCTGTGCATCGTTATAATCAATAACCACCGTAAGATTGTCCAATTTGTATTTCGCCGCAGTTCTTCGTGCTTCGGCAACCTGGCCTTTTGCCTGCTCTGCATCGCTCATAAGGGTAAAGACATGATAGTCTCTTTTTGAAAGCTTCGCAGCAAGAGCCATGCCCACACCAGCGGACAGACCCTGCCCAAGGTTACCTGTTGTCCACTCAACACCTGGAATCCCTCTTGTTATATGCCCTTCAAAAATAGATCCGGGATGCCTGAAACCAGCTATAACTTCTTCAATGTCAAAAAAGCCCAGTCTTCCCAGAGCGGAGTATACACCGGGCGATGTATGACCATGGCTTATGACTACTCTGTCACGCTCTGGAGAAAAGGGATTTTGGGGATCTATATTCGCGAATTTATATACGGTAAGATAAATGTCTATGGAAGACATCGAACCACCCGGATGGCCTGATTGTGCCACTGTAGTCATTTTTAATATGTCCCCTCTACAAAGCATCCCCAGAGTTTCCAATTCTCTCAGCTCTTCACTTGATAATTTTGGCCGGTTCACCTTTATTCTCCCTCCTCATCCAAATAAATATCATCATCTTTACTTTTTAGAAGCTCTTCGGGCGGTATTTCTCCAATTACAATTCCCTGCTTTTTTCTAAATTCATCAAAGGGAACTTTTATTATATTGCCTTCATCTGTTACCATTGATATCTGTTTCAAGAATATATTCACGTTCAACAATTTGCAGGTTTTTCCGTCGTACTCAATCAAAGAACCTTCATCCGGGATATCTCGGAGCTCTTCTTCATAATGCTGTTGCTCATAAGCGAGGCAACATAACAGTCTTCCACAGCGACCGGATATCTTCGCCGGATTAATTAGCAGTTGCTGCTTTTTTGCATGTTTAAGGGTGATGCTCTCAAATTCCCTCTTAAATCTGACACAACAGGCTACCTGACCACAAAGGCCCACGCTGCCTTTCATTTTCACTTCGTCTCGAATACCAACCTGTCTGAGTTCTATCCGGATTTTAAACATTCTCGCAAGATCTTTTACCAGTTCTCTAAAATCCACGCGGCTGTCAGCACCAAAATAAAAGACTATTCTTGATCTGTCAAACATGTATCTGGCTTCAAGCAGTCTCATAGGGAGCTGATGTTCCTTGATTTTTTCGAAGCATTGCTCGAAGGCTTCTTTTGAATCCATTTGGTTTTTTTGATGCTGTTTTTCATCTTCCTCAGTCATTTTTCTCAAAATCGGCTTTATGTCTTCAATATGGTCTATACGCATGTTCACAGGTCCATGGCGCACAACTCCCACATCAAGACCAAATTCCGTCTCGGCAATTACTTTGTCTCCCGGCTTAATGCTCTGGTTATCCACAGTGAAAAGATATAACTTCCCTACCGGGTGAAATTCGACTCCACAAACTTTACCGTATATTTCAGGCATTTTCATCCCTCCAGATACTTCTTTCCAAGATAAAAAGAGCTCTATGTATTACCAGGTCTTTATTCAAGGAAGAAACCTTTCTCCTTATTAAAGAATTAATCCAGAGATAATCATCTTCTTTAAGGTAAAAACCAGAATTCACAAGAACCATCAGCCATTCTAACAGGTCAAGGTTAACGATTCTGTTCCAGAATGATGTATGTGAAATGATAAGAGCATCCTGCATTATACTTCTGAGAGATTTTACAAATTCGCGTATATTCAGGAAAGCATCTCCTGTGTTCAGGGCATTTTTCAATGCATTAAACATAGAAAAAAACTCTCCATCCCCTTTTTCAAGAAACCTTCTTATGATTTCTATGTGAACTTTTCGCAGTTTCAAAAACTTGATTTCATCAAGATCTGCTTTTTCAAGCTCTGTCATTATCTTTAAAAGCTCCAGAAATTCAAGGGATTCATATCCGATCAGCTCTTCAATGACGTTGCTGATGTCATTTGCAAGGCAGAACATCAGTATTTCATAATTTTCAAAACAGGCGCCATGGATATATTTTACTCTTTCTCTATATTTCAACTTAAGCTCTTCAATTGGCTCAGATGGCGTTTTTATATCGAAAACAAAGCACCTGCTTCTAATTGTCGAAAGCATGGAGTTCCATGAAGTGCTGGCGAGCAATATTACTGCATAATCTGGAGGTTCTTCCAGGAGTTTTAAGAAGGCGTTCGCAGCTTCAACCGTTACTCTTTCAGCTTCATATAAAATCGCGTATTTTCGTTTTCCTTCCAGAGGTTTATGAATGAAGAAATGCTCAAGCCCTTTGATCTCTTTTATGCCTATATTCCCTCCAGAAGGCTCAACAACCAAAAGGTCCTCAACAGAACGCCTTTTATTCCAATTTTCCTCGCTCTCAACTATTTCAAGGGCAGCTCTTTTCAGTATTGCGCTTTGCTCTCCAACAAGAGCTATACTAATGCCTTTACCCTCTGAAATCAACTTTAAAATCTTATCTTTAATCTCCTTTTGAATAATCATCATGTTTTAATTATAACGGAATATTTTTGGGAATATGGTATATTTTCTTGTATGATTCTGAATCTTTGTTTCTTTTAATGCATTCAGTCTTTGAAAAGGGAGGGAAAATGAGTGAGGGAAAAAACATTTGTTTATTTAAAACCAAACACCATACAAAGACAGTTAGTAGGCGAAGTGTTAAGGAGATTCGAACGCCGGGGGTTGAAAATTGTTGCTATGAAAATGCTCTGGTTAAGCCGGAAGCAGGCCGAAGAGTTGTACAAAGAGCATAGGGGAAAAGATTTCTATGAACCTCTAATAAAGTTCGTTACAAGCAGCCCCATTATAGCCATGGTTCTTGAAGGTGATCACGCTGTCAAACTTGTGCGCCATACAATTGGCAGCACCGATCCAATGGAAGCCAGCGGAGGAACCATTCGCGGCGATTTTGCTATTTCAGTGCGAAAGAACATCGTGCATGCTTCAGATAGCTTAGAAAGCGCTAAGCGCGAAATTGCGCTTTTTTTCGATGAAAGTGAAATCTTTGATTATCAATTGCCACTGGAGGAGCATTTTTGATGCTTGTCGCCCGTCTAAAAAAGCACAAAGAGAAAAAATTGCTGAACGGGTATCCCTGGGTTTTTGAAGATGAAGTGGAAGAGCTTCAGGGGAAAGCATTTCTTGGAAGCGAAGTCAATGTTTTTTCTTCAGAATATAGGTTTATTGGCAAAGGCCTGTACAATCCCTTTTCTCGTAGAAGCATCATGTTTTTAACCACAAAAGAAGAGCCTATTGATGAAGAGTTTTTTCTTTCACGTCTGACTGGAGCATTAGCCTGGCGCGAAAAAATATTCAACGAACCTTATTATCGTCTCTTTCATAGTGAAGGTGACGGTCTTCCAGGGTTCATAGCTGACCGGTATGGTGATATTATTGTGGTACAATTCCGCAACGCCATTATGGAGCTCTTCAAAAGCAAAATTGTAAGTAACCTGGTCGATATTGTAAGCCCTGTTACGGTATTTGAAAGAAGCGATTTTCAAATGCTGGCAGGCGAAAAAACTCAAAGAAACGTAGGGCTTCTTTATGGAGCTGAACCGCCGGATTCAGTCATAATAAAGGAGAATGAAGTATCTTATGTTGTAGATGTTGTCAGAAGCCAGAAAACCGGGTTTTTCTTTGACCAAAGGGATTCAAGGCTTTTTGCGCGCAGGATTGTATCCGAGTTTGATCTCAAAAGGGGTCTGGATCTTTTTACATACACAGGTGGTTTTGCTTTGAACATGGCTCTTGGAGGAGCACAGGTGATAGCGGTTGACAAATCTGATTTTGATCTTGAGCTTGGAAAGAAAAATGCTGCCTTGAATAAGTTCTCAAAAAAGATTGAATTCATTAGATCCGATGCCTTTGAATATTTGGAGACTTTGGAAAAAAGAGAGCAATTTGATATAGTAATCATAGACCCTCCTTCCCTAATCAAGGGAAAGCACGAAATCCCAAAGGGTATAAAATTGCTTACAACGCTTGTGGAAAGAAGTCTTGAGGTAATAAGAAGCGAGGGTGTAATTGGGCTTTGTAGCTGCGCATACAATCTCACACTTGATCATCTTGTGGAAGCGCTACGTAAAGCTTCTGTCGATAAAGGTATATATTATAGGTTTCTTGGGATTACCTATCAGTCCAGAGATCATCCCTGGTTGCTTCAGATTCCCGAAACTCTTTATTTAAAATGTTTATGGGCGGTCGTGGAAAAGAGGTGAAGTGCAGTGCCTGATTGCTGGACACACTATCTTCATGGCACCCGGGCTTTGAGAGAACTCAGATTTGATTTTAACAATGAAGAAGAAGCTGGATTGTTTGTCCTTGGTATTATCGGTCCTAATGTATTCTACTATGTCCCGGATAATCCAGAATATCTAATGCTCGGGAATAAGTTACACTCCCAGAAGTGTGGCAAATATCTGCGCACATTTATAAAAGAACTTTTCAAAACACAGAGGGCTTATATCTACGGACTGATATGCCACCATACTCTTGACAGGTTGACTCATCCTTACATCATTTCACAAGTCGGAAGTGGTTCAAAACATTATGAATTTGAAAAAGCCATAGATGCTGAAATGGTAAAGCGGGTTTTGAGGAAGCCGATTTCCGAAGTTAGCTTTGCCGATAAAATCCCTCACGAAGTGCCCCCAGAACTCAATGAGCTTTATTTTCATGTTGCTTATGAATTCTTTAAAATAGACAATATAAGCTTTTCTGAAGCTGTTGAAGACACCAGAGCTTTTATTCAAAACGAAGAAAAGGGCGGGGGATTTTTAAGCATTTTTGGCCGGTTGTTGAGAAGGTTTTCCGGTGAAACGAAATACGGTGGGTATGAAGGCATGGATGTATTAAATCTGAACAAGCGTTCCTGGTTCCATCCCACCACCGGCTGGGAAAGCAGAAATACTTTTCTTGATCTTTTTGAACAGGCAGTTGAAGACTCAAAAAAATTGATAGGGAATTCTTTGAAATACTCAATGCCTCCTGATGTTCCTGACCTTTCTTTCATGACAAACCTTCCCTGCGTTGATTACTAAGTGGGATGTGATATTTATGAAAGTTCTTGGATTGGTGTTAGCAGGTGGAAGAGGGGAGAATCTGCGTCCTTTCACAGACATTAGAGCCAGTGCCGCGTTACCTATATTCGGAAAATACAGGGCGATTGACTTCACTTTGAGCAATATGGTAAATGCAGGTATTTCAAAGGTGGGAATAATTACCCAATATAATCCCAGAAGCCTCATGGACCATATCGGATCTGGCAAAGAATGGGATCTTGACAGAAAGCAAGGAGGTCTATTCTTTCTTCAACCATTTTTCAGGCTTTCCAGCCAAAGCATTGGCTACAAAGGAACAGCAGATGCAATATTTCAAAACATGACTATTTTAAGGAGGGGAAATGAGGATTTTGTCCTCATAGGCTCCGGAGACCACATATACAAAATGGATTTCCGTGATCTTTTTAGAGCTCATATAAACAATGGTGCAGATATCACACTCCTTAGCGTCCCCTTTAGTGAATCTTCAAAAGATATCATAAGGGTAGAAGGGGGGAAAGTCATCAACTGGTACAGAGATATAACTCCCTCTGATATTGAAGAAAAAGAGAACCTGAGCGAATCAGCAGGGGTTTACTTTATCAATAAATTCCTGCTGAGAGAGTTGCTCTTTTCATGCGTTCCAGACGGAAAAGACAACCTTGTGGAAATTATTTCCGAAAATTTGAGTTCACTGAAGGTTATGGAATATAAATTTAAAGGATTCTGGTCTAATTTGACGACTGATGTCTCGAAGTACTTCAAAACAAACCTCGATATTCTCAATCCAGATATCAGGAAAGAGCTCTTCTATAAACACGGAAAAGTCTACACCAAGCTTAAAGATCTCCCTCCACCTAAAATAACTACAACAGGAAGAGTATCAAATGCTCTTGTAAGCGATGGCTCTATCATCTCCGGATCAGTAATAAACTCCGTTATTTTCAGAAATGTGAAAATACTTTCCGGTGCAGTGGTTGAAAATTCAATAATTATGGAAGGCTGTGTTATTGAAGAAGGAGCAAAGCTGAAAAACGTCATAATGGATAAAGATGCCAGAGTTAGATCAAGCAGGAAACTCCTTGGGAGTACTGAGATCCCGGCTGTAGTAGAGAAGTCAGGAGTCATTTGAGCGGGGTGATAAAATGACAAAGAGCGTAGTTGCTATGATTCTGGCTGGAGGGCAAGGAACAAGGCTCGGGTTACTAACTGACGAGGTTGCCAAACCAGCTGTCCCTTTTGGTGGCAAATACAGAATCATAGATTTCACACTGAGCAATTGTGTTAATTCAGGTATTTTTGATGTGGGAATACTAACACAATATCGCCCCCATGTTTTAAGCAAGCATATTGGTATTGGAAGACACTGGGATCTGGATCGCAAAGATGGCGGAGTGGTAATGCTTCCACCCTTCCAGGGACGCAGCGACGCTGACTGGTATTCAGGAACCGCAAACGCTATATACCAGAATATAGACTTTATTGACTCGCTCAATCCTGAAATTGTGCTTATCCTATCGGGAGACCACATATATGCGATGGACTACAACGAAATAATAGATTTTCATTTTTCAAAAATGGCAGATGGCACAATAGCTTGTATGAGGGTTCCTATTAGTGAGGCTTCCCGTTTCGGGTTGATGGTTACAAATTTCGAAGGCAGAATAACAGAATTTCAAGAAAAACCTCAACAACCAAAATCAAATCTGGCTTCCCTTGGCATATATGTTTTCACATGGAATTTCTTGAAGGAAAAACTCATAGAAGATGCGCATGACCAGAATAGCGGCCATGATTTTGGAAAAAACATCATTCCCAAAATAGTTTCAGAAGACTCAGGAAGGCTCTTTGCTTTCAGCTTTGAAGGTTATTGGAGGGACGTTGGAACTTTGCAGGCATACTGGGAATCCAACCTCGAATTGACAAGGCCTGTTCCCGGATTGAACCTTCATGATCCAACATGGCGTTTCTATACCCATTCGGAAGAATATCCACCTGCATATTTTTCGTCCGGGGCAAAAATAAGAAGTTCTCTGATCAGTGAGGGATGTGAAGTACATGGTATTGTCGAAAATTCACTTCTCTTTCAAGGCGTCAAGGTAGGCAAAGATTCCATTATAAAAGATTCGGTAATTATGACCAACTGTATTATCGGGCAAAACTGTACCATCGAAAAGGCCATAATTTCAGAAAGGACGATAATAGGAAATAATGTGCAACTTGGTATCGGAGAGGAAAAGCCAAACAAAATATCTCCTGAGATATACAATGGCGGCTTGGTAGTTGTAGGGTCGGATGTAAAAATCCCGGATGGTGTTAAAATAGGTAAAAATACGGCAATATGGAACTACGTGAGGGAAAGCCAATTTAAGGGAGTGGTGCTTTCTGGAGAAATCCTTTATCCAGAAGAGCGGTAGCGCAAGCATCTTGCTCTTGATTGGACTGTTCGTTGCTTCTTTCTGCTTTCTTGGATTTATAAGTATTTCACATCTTGAGCTCTCAATAGAAAGGCAGTTGATTGATTCATTGAACCTTTTTCTCGATTCCCAATCTTTTGCTTATTCACCCAATACGCCTACAAGGTGTATAATTGAAGATGAAAAATGTGATATAACAATTGGAAAAAAGGGAAATGCCAAACTCATTGATGCAACGTTGACCTCAGGAGTTTTATCCTTTGAAATTCAGTTCATAAGCAATATTTCATATTCCAATTTTAAGAAAGGGGGAAGCAAGAAATGAAGAAACTTCTGGTAATCCTTTTGGTACTTCTTTCGGTTTTTGTAATGGCAGAGAAACTCACCATTCTCCACATCAATGACACACACGGCCATGCGTGGACTTTCAGCGAATATAAAAACCCCGACATTGGTGGTTTCGCACTTATTGCAACCCTTTTGAACCAGTTCAGAGCTGAAAATCCCAACACTCTTTTCCTTCACGCTGGCGATTTGAACACAGGCGTTCCTGAATCTGACCTTGTCGACGCGGCTCCTGATATTGTCGCGCTCAATCTGATGAAACTCGATGCCATGGCATTGGGAAACCATGAATTCGACAACTCACCGGAAGTCCTGGCAAAACAGATGAACTGGGCTCACTTCCCATTTTTGAGTGCCAACATTTACAAAGATGGGGAACCCGCATTTACCCAATATGTCATCAAAGAAGTTGGAGATATTAAAGTTGCCATTGTCGGTTTCACAGCGGAGGAAACGGAAATTCTTGAGGCCCTTTACGCCCAGGACTATGAATGGAAGGACGTTGTTGAAGTGGCAAAGGAGCTTGTACCGGAACTCCGGAAACAGGCAGATATCGTAGTTGCTCTTGTACACCTTGGTGATGCTACACCTATTAAAGGGGTCAATTCTCATGAGCTTGCCGAACAGGTTGACGGAATTGACGTAATCGTTGATGGACACAGCCATTCTCTTTACGAAAAACCAGAAGTCATCAACGGTACGCTTATCGTATCTGCCGGCGAATGGGGAAAATACCTTGGTAAACTCGATCTCGAAGTTGAAAGTGGTTCGATAACCTTTGTTAGTTACAAAGCGATACCAATAAAGCTTGCTGACATTGCACCGGACTTTGCTGTTTCCACTGTACTGGATTACTTCAAAAAGCTCGGAGATGAAAAGCTCGACACTGTTGTTGGTGAAACAGAGATCCTCCTCGAAGGAACCAGAGAAATTATCCGAAATCAGGATACAAACCTTGGACACCTTATAGCTGATGCTATGGTCTGGAAAACAGGTGCTGATTTAGCTATTACAAACGCCGGTGGTATAAGGGCTTCGATAAATCCAGGACCAATAACTTACAGGAACATTCTAACTGTTCTCCCGTTCGGTAACACGGTATACCTTGTCAAATTAACTGGAGAACAGCTTATGGAGGTTCTTGAATACACTGCTACAATTCCTGAAGGCAAAGGAGCCAGACCTCAGGTTTCAGGGCTCAGCTATAAGATAGAAAACGGAGAAATAATGGACGTTCTGGTCAATGGAGAACCTCTTGATATGGAAAAGGTCTACACTCTTGTCACAAACAATTACATGGCAGCCGGCGGAGATGGCTATTCCATGTTTAAGGGTCTCGAAGGCTATGATACTGGCTTTGTGCTTGCAGATGTTGTGATGAACTATATTTCCGAAATCAGCCCGATTACCGAGTATGACGATACACCAAGAGTAATAAAAGTTCAAACAGAATAAAAGGTTAAAAGAAAACTCTGTAATATAATAGGGGCGCAAGCCCCTATTATATTTGTGGAGGGATTTTTTGTATATAAGACTCTCAGCCGGTACCGCTGCAAAACTCGGATTAAAAAAATTCAAATTCACTATTCCAATGCCAACAGCATATCTCATGATCGGAAACCGCTGTTTATTCAACTGCTTTTATTGTGCGCAAGCAAGAGAATCCAGAGCGGACGTCTCAAAGCTGTCAAGAATAGTATGGCCTCAGTATGAATTGAAAACTGTACTGGAGATACTGGAGAACCAAAAACCCTTCTCCCGATTCTGCATCCAAGCAGTTTCCGGGAAAAAATCCAAAGACGAAACCCTTGTGCTTATTGAAAAACTCTCGAGATTTAAAATTCCGATATCTCTATCTGTTAGGCCACGAAATATGGAAGAAGTCAGAGCTTACTTTTCAAAAGGTATAGAGAGAATAGGTATAGCTGTGGATGTTATCTCGCCGGAGCTTTTCAAAAAGTACCGGGGTGGTAGTTACGAAAAACATTTAGGGATGTTGTTTGAAGCGGCGAAGGAATTTGAAGGCAGAGTAACCACTCACGTAATTATCGGTTTGGGTGAAAAAGAAAAAGACGTGATAGACTTTATACATCGATGCTATACTCAAAATATTGAAGTCGGGCTTTTTTCTTTTACTCCCGTAAAGGGAACGGCTTTAGAAAAACTTCCTCAACCGGATATTAAGAAGTACCGAACCGTTCAAGTCGCGAGATATCTTTTAAAAAAAGATCTGAAGTGTTATGAGAAATTTCATTATGATAAAGAAGGAAAACTGCTTGATTTTGGAATAGATGTTTCTTCTGTAAATCTCGAAAAGGCATATAGAACCTCTGGATGCCCGGGCTGTACTCGCCCTTTTTATAATGAAAGACCCGGCAAAGAGATTTATAATGTGTTCGCGTAGAAATAGATTTTTTCAGCGAGGTGGTTTAATGTGAGACTCTTAACATTCAGAGGGGGTGTTCACCCTCCAGAGAAGAAGGAGCTTTCGGAGCACCGTGAATTAACAAAAGCCCCTTTGCCTGAATTGGTTTATGTTTTTCTGGCTAATCACACCGGCGTTCCGGCAAAACCATTAGTTGACGTAGGCGAAAAGGTGTTGACCGGGCAAAAGATTGGAGAAGCAGCGGGATTCATTTCTGCAAATATTCACTCACCGATTACCGGTGTGGTAAAAGAAATCTCAAAAGTATACCATCCCGTTCTCGGCAAACCTGACAACGCAATCATTATAGAACGTCGAGGCGAAGATAGCTGGCAATTATTAGAACCTCAAAAACCCTATGAAGAGTTTGAACCACAGGAAATAATTGAAAGAATTAAAGAAGCAGGTATTGTAGGGCTTGGGGGTGCCATGTTCCCCACAAGCGTGAAATTAACACCACCCAAAGAAAAGAAGATCGACCTCCTCATAATCAATGGTGCAGAATGCGAACCGTATCTTACGGTAGATTATCGCTTGATGCTGGAAAAATCAGAAAAATTGATTAGAGGAATACAAGCCTTGATGAAAGCTCTTGGTGTAAAAAAAGCGATAATTGGCATTGAGAATAACAAACCAAAAGCAATTGCGGAATTGAAGAAAGCTTCCAAAGGCACCGGAATAGAAATCGCGTCATTAAAGACCAAATATCCACAGGGAGCTGAAAAGCAATTGATTTACGCTATAACAAAGCGCGTTGTTCCATCCGGTGGATTACCCATGGATGTGGGGGTAGTGGTTCAAAATGTGGGTACCGCCTTCGCTGTTTATGAAGCTCTCGAAGAAGGCAAACCCCTTGTGGAGAGAGCGGTAAGCATTACAGGAGAAGCTGTCAGAGAACCTGTAAACGTTATAGCTCGAATAGGAACTCTCGCAAGCGAACTCATAAAATTGGCAGGCGGTATTAAAGAAGATGAGGTTGACAGAGTCATATTCGGAGGGCCAATGATGGGAATCGCTGTTCCCCGCATTGATATCCCAATAGTGAAAGGAACTTCCGGAATCACTGTTATGCCAAAGGAAATCACCCCTTCTAAAGAAGTCTACCCCTGCATCAGATGTGGTAGTTGTTTTATGGCATGCCCCATGAATTTACAACCTTTTTCTTTAAACCTGTACGCAACAAATAGGCTATATGACAGAGCCGTTGAAAATGGCCTTATGGATTGTATTGAATGTGGGAGCTGTTCATATGCTTGCCCTGCTAACATAGATCTTGTAAAGAACATCAAACTTGCCAAAAAAGTTTACAGAACCCTCAAAGGAGGGAAGAAATGATGAAGTTGACAGTAGCTGCTGCTCCTCATTTGAGATCAAAAGATGATGTCAGAAAAGTGATGCTTGATGTCTTGATAGCCCTTATTCCTGCATCAGTTGCGGCTGTGATTTTTTTTGGAATGCAGGCTCTTTTGTTGATCGTTGTTTCTATGGTATCAGCAGAATTGATTGAGTTCTTCATAATGAGAGTGCTCAGAGAGAAGAAGGACTTCAAGCCCGATTTCAGCGCTTCGGTAACCGGTTTGCTGCTTGCACTCAACCTCTCTCTTGCTGTAAGCTGGTGGCAGGCAGTAATTGGTGCCATTGTTGCTATCGGCATTGCCAAACACGTATTTGGAGGCCTTGGAAAAAACTTCTGGAATCCTGCTCTTATAGGAAGAGTTTTTCTTTTAATGTCGTTTCCGGTTCAGATGACTACATGGTTCAAACCCTTTGATCTTGAAACCACCGCAACGCCTATGGCAATACTAAAAGAAGGCGGCGCTTCTCTGCCACCTTTAAAGGAGATGTTCTTTGGTGTAATCCCGGGATCTCTGGGAGAAGTCAGTGCATTACTGTTGTTAATCGGATTTGCTTATTTAGTATTAAGAGGTCGTATTAAGCTGTTTATACCTCTTAGCTACGTTGGAAGCGTTGCATTGATTTCCTGGATTTTTTATGCGATAAATTCAAGCTATGGAAGCCCTCTCTACCATATTCTTGGTGGCGGTCTCATGCTTGGAGCACTCTTCATGGCCACTGATATGGTCACCAGTCCTATGTCACCCCTTGGGCAACTCATCTTCGGAACAGGTTGTGGGTTGATAACAATGGTCATAAGGTACTTTGGCGGATATCCTGAAGGTGTTTCTTTCTCCATTTTGATTATGAATTCCTTCGTGCCACTTATCGATATGGCAACAAGGCCCAGAAGGTTTGGAGAGGTGAAAGCCAATGCGTGAATATTTTAAGATGGGATTTGTATTGATGATAATTACGATCATAGCAGGTCTGGGTTTGGCATTGGTATATAGCCTTGTTAAAGAGCCCATTGAAAAAGCTGAATTGGCCGCTAAAATCGACGCCATACGCTTTGTTTTAACAGACTCAACCACGGGAAAATTACTTATTCCAGAAAATGAAATCCCCAAGGATAGAACAACCCTGGCCAAATATGAATGGACTCCCATGCCATCTGAAGAAGGCATCATGTTTTCCTCGACTACCTGGAAAGGGAAGGTACAATCGCCAGGCTACATCTTCGAAACCAAGGATGGAGCAAAGATTTATGTCCTAACAGGTCAGGCAGTTGGTTATGGTGGAAATGTAGTCAGTGTTGCGGCTTTTCTCTCCACACCTCAGGGATTGAAGTTAAATGCGATAAAAGTCATGGAGTATTCGCAGGAAACTCCGGGACTTGGCGCAAATATTGCCCGTGATGACATTCAAAAACGTTTTTACCCCATATCTTCGGAAGGGTTGGAAAAAGGGATTAAAGTCAATAAAGATGCTGGCATTATTGTCCCACCTGACGAATATCAGCAGGCGAGAGATACCAATGGAGTGGTGCAGACGAGTGATGTAATGACAGGCGCAACTATCACACCGCGCGCAGTTGTCAATTCTATAAACACCATGTATGAGTTTTTGAAAAAGGCAGGTGTTAAATAATGGCCGCCAGTAAAGTCAAGACCTTTACAAACGGTTTTATAGCACAAAACCCTATTTTTGCTCAGGTCCTTGGCATGTGTCCAACACTTGCAACCACCACGAGCGCAGGAAATGGCCTTGGAATGGGCCTTGCTACAACAAGCGTGCTTGTCATGTCAAATGTTGTAGTGTCGCTTATAAGAAAATTTATTCCCGAAAAAATTAGAATACCTGCATATATCGTTATTATTGCCTCTTTTGTAACCATAGTGGATTTATTAATGCACGGTTTTACTTATGAACTCTGGAAAACACTGGGGCTTTTCATTCCGCTTATTGTTGTTAACTGTATCATACTGGGTCGCGCTGAGTCCTTCGCTTCCAAAAATAGTGTGGGAGCATCTTTCCTCGATGGTCTTGGAATGGGCCTTGGCTTTACAGGCTCCCTTGTTCTCTTGGGAAGCGTCAGAGAGTTCCTTGGAAATGGAAGCATCTTTGGATTCCATTTTTCCGATGTAAAGATGTTTGCAATGATTCTCCCGCCAGGAGCATATATAGCCCTTGGAGTGCTTGCCGGCATGTTCAACTTTATAGGTATTAAGAAAGCAAAAGCGGCTAAGGCTAAAGCCGCAAAGTGAGGGGTGAGATATAAATGTCTGTTGGTGCGAGACTTTTTTTCATATTCCTTTCAGCACTGCTGGTAAATAATTTTGTGCTTTCACGATTCCTTGGCATATGTCCTTTTCTCGGCGTTTCCAAAAAAGTAGACACTGCTGTAGGTATGAGCCTGGCGGTTATTTTTGTTATGGTTATGGCCTCAATAATCACCTGGCTGTTGAATTTATTGCTGGTAGCAATGGGTCTGCCTTTTTTAACGACTATCGTGTTCATACTTATAATAGCCGTTCTCGTTCAGTTCGTTGAGATTGTCCTTAAAAAAACCAGCCCGGGTTTATATGATGCGCTCGGGATATACCTTCCTTTGATAACCACGAATTGTGCCATTCTTGGCCTGGCTTTACTGAACGTGCAACAGGAATATAGCCTTGTTGAAACAATTGTTCACGCCCTTGGCGCCGGGTTGGGATTCGGGCTTGCTCTAGTGATTTTCTCTACGATAAGAGAGAAAATGGAATTATATGAAGTCCCGGAATCCTTCAAAGGCACAGCAAGTGCATTGGTTTCAGCAGGTCTTTTGTCTATGGCTTTTATGGGATTTCAGGGACTAGTGAAACTGTGAGGTGAAAATTGTGATAATCATATATTCGACTGTTATTTTGGGTATATTGGGCCTTGCTTCCGGATTGTTCCTTGCTTTTGCCGCATCAAAATTTGCTGTAAAGGAAGATCCGCGAATTAAACTGGCTGAAGCCGCTCTCCCAGGAATAAATTGTGGTGCTTGTGGATTTCCTGGGTGTTCTGGTTTTGCAAAAGCCTATATTGAGGGAAAGGTCTCAAAGGAAAGCTGTATTCCCGGTAAGCGTTCCGGAGTACCTGCAAAACTCGAAGCAATAACTAAAACACCAGAAGAAAAAATTATAACAATTTGGGAAGAAAGCGGTGGGGATACTGAAAAAGCCCTTCAAAACCTCCTCTCTGCTTCTGGTGCTACTCCGAAGGCTGCTCCGAAGAAACCGATGCGCCCAAGCCCTGAAGAAGCAGCAAAATACAAAGACATGTTGAAAGGCAGCGAGTTGGCCACTCTTATATATGGAGTCTTACCAAATATAGACTGCGGACTATGTGGACATCCCGGATGTGCCGCATTTGCTTTGAAATTAGCTTCAAATGAAGAAAAACCAGAAAAATGTGTTCCCGGAGCGCGTCAGAATGTTCCAGAAAAAGTGGCAAAGATCAAAAAGATGTCCTCCGATGAAATAAAGAAAATACTCGAGGAAACAGCTGGAGATCCAAAGAAGATCAAAGAGAAACTTGGTGGTTAACATTGAAAAGGCTGGCAATTGTCGGTTCAACAGGTTCAATAGGCAAGCAAACCCTTGAGGTTATTAAAAAAATGAGAGATCACAAAGTTGTGGCCCTTTCTTGTGGCCACAACTTTTCTCTCTTCAAAGATCAGTTATTAGACTACAAACCTGAATACGCAGCCGCAATTCGAGACACAGGAGAGTTGAAAAGGGACTTTCCGGAAATAACATTTTTCTCTGGCGTTGAAGGAATCAAAGAGATGCTTGAAGCTGCCAATCCTGATGTGGTGGTTAATAGCGCTTCTGGTGCTGTCGGATTGAGATATAGCCTAAAAGCACTGGAAGTTTCAAAACGCCTTTGCCTAGCAAACAAAGAGTCTTTGGTATGTGGTGGAAAGCTTCTCGTAAAAAGAGCCGCTGAAAAAGGTGTAGAAATAATCCCGGTAGATAGTGAACACAGCGGGATATTTCAATTAATGCACGGCGAAGAAGAAAGGCCTGAAAAGATATTTATCACAGCTTCCGGTGGAGCTTTGAGAGACTATCCGTTGGTAAAAATTGAGAATGCCTTGTTGGAAGAAGTTCTTAAACATCCAACCTGGTCAATGGGAAACCGTATAACAATCGACAGTGCCACAATGGTTAACAAGGGTCTTGAAGTTATAGAAGCTCATTACCTTTTTGACTATGAAGAGAAAAACATTTTGACATACATTTGCAGAAACAGTTTTATTCATGGGGGAGTTATATATAAAGATGGAGTGATAAAAATGCATCTGGGAAAGCCAGATATGAAAATTCCTATTGCCTATGCTCTCAGCTATCCAGCAAGGAAATACCAGGCTGACTACATGGACATTACGGAGATGTCCCTTTCTCTGGAAAAAGTGGATTATAAAAGATACCCCGCCCTTGAATTAGCGAGAGAAATTGTGGGCATACCTTCAAAGCAAATTGCATACAACGCCGCTGACGAAATTGCAGTCAAATATTTTGAAAGAGGGGCGATCAATTTTGGAGGAATTTTCAAGCTGATCAAAAGAGTTGTCGAGCTTATACCAGAAGGAGAGCCTCGAGATTTTGACGAAATCATTGAAATAGACAGATATTCTAGAGAACTTGCAAAAAAGGAGGTCGCAAAACTGTGGTAGCTCTTTACTTTATAGTTATATTTACTGGAATTGTAGTTGCACATGAACTCGGACATTATTTATTCGCCAAACTCTTCCGCGTTAAAGTGCTGGAATTTGCTATAGGCTTTGGTCCAAAGCTTTTCTCAATAAAAGGAAAAGAAACCACTCTTAGTATAAAGCTAATTCCCTTTGGTGGATACGTGAGAATGGCCGGTGAAGATCTTGGAACTCTTGAAGAAGACATCAAGAAAGTACCCAAAGAAAGACTTTTTAACACCAAACCTTCCTGGCAGCGCTTTCTTATTGCCTTTTCAGGGCCTTTGTTTTCTATATTGACAGGATTTATCATCTTCGCAATAGCCGGTGCCATTTGGGGCTTTCCGGAAGTTGTAGTTGAAAGGGTTCAACCTGATTCGCCCGCTTATTATGCTGGAGTTCAAAGTGGTGACAGAATAGTTTCCGTCAATGGAAAAGTGCTCATTGAAAGTTCTGTGCTTTCAAGAAAAATAAAAGCCGGCGAAGAGTTGACAATTACAATCAGCAGAAACGGTAATCTTGTGGAACTCAATGTAAAGCCCCAACTGCTACCCGAAAGCGCTGTGTTTGTGCTGGAAGATGCGAGCGGAAACCCGGGGAATAGATTGCTTAATATAGATAGGGCTCCTGTGAGCAATGGATATAGCACAATAGCTCAAATGTTTCAGGTAGGAGAAATCATTGAATTCTCTTTTGAAAATGGAAATAAAGTGCGCGCTGTGTTGAAAAATCTTTCTATATCCAAGCCTTATTTTGCACTGGGTATTTATTATGCTGCCTTTGAACCTGTGTTTAATTCGGATATAGGCGACTTCAGGGCTGGAGACAGGATAGTACGGGTAAATGATTTTTCAGTAGAAGACGGACTTGATTTTTCTTATCTGGTTCAAAGCATATCAGCGAATCCGTCAACTATGTACTTGTATTTTACAGGTGACACACTTGACAAAGCACTCAAAGGTTTTCCTGAAAACCTTGAAGTTGAAATTCAGAGAAAGGGCAATAATATCACAATGAACATAACCAAAAGTGAATTTATATCTATTCTTGAAAAGCCCAATGCTTTCAAGCAGGGATTCGATTTTTGGTATCCCGGAAACGTATTTGAAGCCTTTTCTCTGGGCGTAAGATGGGCAATGGAACTTCTAAGAACCATGGTTGGAATTATAAGTAATTTATTTACCGGGCAATCTTCTTTAAGCGAGTTCACCGGACCAATTGGTATAGTCAAACTGGTAGGAGATGCTGCAAAAGCCGGTATGAAAATGGTGATTTTATTAGTTGGTCTTATAACCCTCAACCTTGGAGTTGTTAATCTTCTGCCACTTCCCGCGTTAGATGGAGGAAGAATGGTTCTCGCTCTTGTAGAAATGATTATTAGAAGGCGCATTGATCCAAAGATAGAAGCTTACATCCATGCGATAGGCTTCTTTATATTAATTGGTGTGCTTCTTTATATAACTTTTATAGATGTTGGGCGTTTTTTGGGGTAGTTGTTATGAGCAGAATAGTTAAAATTGGAAAGATAAGCATAGGCGGGGGGAATCCCATCGCAATACAATCAATGACAAACACCGACACAAGGGATACAAAAGCAACGTTAGAGCAGATAAATGCCCTTTATAGAGCTGGTTGTGACCTTGTACGGGTTTCAATACCTGATTTTGAGAGCCTTGATGCTTTCGCGGCTATTGTTAAGTGCAGCCCCGTGCCTTTAATAGCGGATATTCATTATGATTACCGTCTTGCAATTGGCGCAATAGAAAAAGGTGCTTCAAAGGTTAGAATTAACCCTGGAAATATAGGGCAATCATGGAAAGTCAGGGAAATAGTGAGTGCCGCTAAAGACTATGGAATTCCTATAAGAGTTGGAGCAAATTCCGGTTCGATTAAGGAGAGCTTCAAAGCCTATGAAACTAAAGCAATAGCTCTTGCGGAAAGTGCTCTTGAAGAAACACATATTCTTGAATCCCTGGGATTTTATGATATAGTCATTTCTGCCAAATCGTCATCGGTAATTGAAACAATTGAAGCAAACAAATACATATCATCCAAAGTAGACTACCCATTGCACATTGGTGTTACAGAAGCGGGGATTTTTGAAACTGCAGTGGTAAAATCTTCTGTAGGCATCGGAACACTCCTTCTCGAGGGAATTGGCGATACTATAAGGGTTTCTATTGCTGGTGATCCTTTAACAGAAGTCAGGATTGCAAAAAAATTATTGAAATCCCTAAATCTCAGAGAAGGAGTTGAAGTCATAGCATGTCCTACCTGTGCGAGAACCGAAATCGATGTGGAATCACTGGCATATGATGTGGAAAATTGGTTGGAGGGACTTGACAAAAATTTAACTGTGGCAGTTATGGGTTGCGTCGTAAACGGTATAGGAGAAGGCAAAGACGCGGACATAGGTATAGCAGGAACTGCTTCCGGAGCGGTGATATTCACAAAAGGAGAAATTGTAAAAAGGGTAAAAAAAGATATCCTTAAAAGAGATTTCTTGAAATTGGTGAAGGAATATTTGAGAAAGAATTAAAGGTGTGATAGCATGAAGATTTCAATAATAGGCGCTGGCAATGTTGGAACATCGATAGCCTTTGCCGCAATGATAAAAGGTTTGGCAGATGAAATTGTGCTGGTTGATGTGAATGAGGAATTAGCTAAAGGTCACGCGATTGATTTGAGCCATGGCAATCCTTATGTTAAGCCTGTAAAAATTTATGGGGGAGGTTACCCTTTATCAGAAGGCTCAAATATAGTAATTATTACGGCGGGTAGAACTCAAAAAACCGGTGAATCACGCCTTCATTTAATAGGCGATAATGCTAAACTGATGAAGCACATAGTACAGGAAACACTTTCCTTTTCAAAAGCACCTCTTTTACTGATCGTTTCAAATCCCGTTGATGTCCTCACCTGGGTTGCCTGGAAAGAATCCGGACTTCCGAAGTATAGAGTTATCGGTTCAGGAACCACTTTAGATACCGCAAGGCTCAGGCAAAATATATCTCGGCATTGTCATCTCGATCCGAGAAGTATACATGCTTATGTTATTGGAGAACATGGAGACAGTGAAATTGTCAGCTGGTCAACGGCGAATATTGGGGGTGTTCTTTTAGGGGAGTTTTGCGATAATTGCGTTAACAATTGTCAGGGAAAAGACGTTCTAAAAAAAATATACGAAGAAACAAAAAATGCCGCATATCAAATCATAAAGAAAAAAGGCTCAACATATTTTGGCATAGGTCTCGCAGTTTCCAAAATATTAGAAGCAGTTATCAATGATTCCCATTCTGTATTAACCGTCTCAACTATCCATGAAGAATTTGAGGGCATTAAAGAAGTTCCCTTCAGTGTCCCTTCAGTCATTGGTAGAAATGGTTTAGAAAGGGTTTTACCTTTGAATCTTTCTTTGGAAGAGCAGGAAGGTCTTAAAAAATCTGCTCTAACTATTAGAAGTGTTATAGATACCATTTCAATTGGGGGTGGATAAAATGAGGGAATCGCTTTTGCTTGTTCTTTATTCCTTTTTTCTGGTGAGTATTTTTGGTTTTGTTGGTGTTCAATATGATCCTGCGGGTTTAATTCTTATTCCTCCTGAAGACAGTTTGAATGCCTCACTTGAATTCAACAAACCAAAGGGAAGCACTTATTACGCCGGGGAAGAGTTGATTGTAAGCTTTAGAGTAAACAAAGATGCATATGTAACTCTACTGGATATTCTTCCAGACGGAAAGGTTCAGGTTTTGTTCCCCAATAAATATGATACAAATAATTTTGTCAAAGCCGATGAACTGTATACCCTTCCGACGACAGATAGCTCTTTGGGATATCGTTTAATAGTGGACAATACCGTTGGAAGGGAAAGCTTTTTGCTCATAGCTTCAGAAGAACCGCTATATTTTCTTGACCCGGTGATAATTCGATTTCACACCGATGCATTTCCGTATTTGATTAACAATGTTTCCGGGATGAAAAACCTGATAATGAATTCTCTTACTAACTCAAACTGGACTGTTGCAAGCTACTACTTCTATGCAAACTATGTACCAGTTACAACAACAACAAACATCATTTCGGACAGGGAAAATACCAGAGTTTATATTGATGGATTATACGCTGGAACGGCACCAATCATGATGCAAGAACTTGAGGTTGGGCAACACAGCTTCTATCTCTTCAATGATAAAAGACTTGCCTGGGGACCGGATTCTCATATGGTAGGATTTGGTGATTTTGAAATTAAGTTCAATTTATTCCCTACATACCCTTATGGTTATCTTGAAGTCTATTCAGAGCCCTCAGGCGCTTCAGTGTATATTGACGGAGAATATTTTGGCACAACACCAATAAAGGATTTTGCAGAAGTTGGAAGCCATAATATTTCCATTTCCAAGTGGAAATACCACAGCGCTTCACAGGATGTTGAAATAATTGAAGGTGAAACCTCGTTTATTAGCTTTGTTCTAAGCCAGAAATCAGAAGAGGAAATTCGAAAAGATATTTACACGCTAATTACTGTTTTTGGCGTTCTTCTGGCAATTGTAGGTTTGGTTCTGATTCTTGCTCAATAAAAAAGAGACGCTTTTTTGCGTCTCTAAGATATATTATACCATAAAAATGGCAATTTGTCAAATCTGTGCGATATAACACAAATTTAACTTATGTGGTGTTTATCTCTTTTTACCTACACAAAAAGTTAGAATTGTGGTGGTTAAAAAATTAGCATAAAATCTCTTCAAAAAGATGGGGGTAGAATTTTGAAGACCAGAGCGACTTTTATGCTTATGCTTGTAGTACTTTTCTGGGGTCTTACTTTCCCGATGCAAAAGGCTATCCTTGGTGATGGGCTCTCACCTGTCTTTTATAATGCCCTTAGATTTGCCATTGCTTCTTTTTTTGTTATCGTTTATGAGAAACTCAGAGGGAAAAATCCCTTCAAATCAATATTCAACATCCAGGGTGTTATTCTTGGATTGTTTTTGACGGGTGGATATCTATTTCAAACATGGGGTCTTGTTCACACAACAGCTTCAAAAAGTGCTTTTATTACGGCTTTGTACGTTGGTTTTGTAGCGGTTTTATCACCTTTGATAGAAAAAAAACTCCCTTCTTTCATGAAAATAGTAGCTTTGCTTATTTCAATAACCGGGCTGTATTTACTGACATCGCCAAAAGGTGGCATTGAATTTGGAGACTTCTTGACCATTTTGTGCTCGGTGTTTTTTGCGCTTCATGTTATTTACATAAGTGTCTTCACCAATGATAATGCTGATGAATTCCAGATGCTCTTACCGCAGTTGCTTATTGTTACATTAGTCAATGGTGCTTTAATTCCCTTCATTCCCGGAAAAGTAATTTTTGATGCCGGAACTTTATTTACAGCAACTTTCACTGCTGTCTTTGCGACAATTTTGGCCGTGGCAATCCAGCTGAGATACCAGAAACACATTGGTTCGGTCGGGGCTTCTCTTGTTTATGTGGGAGAACCGGCTTTCGCTTTGTTATTTGCCATGATTTTCCTTGGAGAAGGTGCATCGCCACGTGAATCGCTTGGGCTAGTATTGATGATACTTGGTATAATCACTGGAAGCTTATCGATATTGCGAAACAAAGGAAGTGTTGTCGAAAATCAATAATTCGAGATTTACTGATACCGAGAATAGCTATTGAAATCAATAGGATGACGATAAGGCACGAAGGCTGCTACGCAGCTATGCGAATTGCAAGCGGTTGTTTGGGTTTAGGGTCAGTTATTAAGAAGGAATATGATAAGGATTTTTTACTCACAACCTACACCCCACAACAGCCAACAAACTGAGTGTCGTTTTCTCCCATTTCTCCCAAGGGTAGGTGAAAATTATGAACAAAAGGAAATTGCTGCTCGTTGAAGATGATCCACACATAAGCCGATTTCTAAAATTGGAACTTGAACATAATGGCTATGAATTGATTATATCAACCGCCGGGGATGAGGCTCTGGATCTGCTCGAAACAGAAGATGTGGACCTTGTCATTTTAGATGTTATGCTTCCGGGTATAGATGGATTTGGTGTATTGAGATATATAAGGGAAGAAATTTCTGAGGAATTGCCTGTAATAATGTTAACTGCTCGTAGCGAAGTCAACGATAGAGTGAAGGGATTAAAAGGAGGGGCAGATGATTACGTAGTTAAGCCTTTTCATATTGAAGAACTATTAGCCAGAATAGAAACGCTTTTAAGGCGACAAAAGAAGACCAGAAAACTCGAATACGATGTCCTGATTATGGATGTAGATAGAAGAGAATTGACCCTTTCGGGCGAAAGCATTGAATTAAGTAAAACAGAATTTGAACTGTTAAGGGTACTTCTTGAAAACAAGGGAATCGTTTTATCAAAGGAAAAGCTCCTGGAACTTGTATGGGGTGCAGAAGACTGGGGAAATCCTAATGTGGTAGAAGTTTATGTGAACTACTTGCGTAAAAAGCTGGGAAAGCATGGAAACTTGATTCACACAGTTAGGGGTGTGGGTTATGTCCTCAAATAAAAGCTCATTTATTTTTTCTCTTTCTACTGTTCTGACATTAAGCTTTATAGTGCTTTTAGTTCTTGTAATAGCTTTCATATCTATTTTTGTTTATCGTGTTTCAACGGCGGTATTTATAAACAATTACTCTAAAGAATTGCTGAATTCTTATCGGGCTTTTTCAAATATGCCACAACGTGGCATTATGGGATCGCCCGGTTTCATGGGCGGATGGCGAAATCAGCAATTGTACGAAAGCTTGTTTATCCAGATAGAAGATACAATTGTTAAGGATAACGATGAGATCGGTCTTCAAGAGTTCGCGAAAGGCCCAAGGATTACCAATGAAGATGGCAGAACCTATTTATTGTACGGGCTGATAGAAAATGGCGAAAAGCTAATAATTGGAACACATATGCTAGAATATGAAGTCTTTTTAAGTGCACTCAAAAAGACTCTTACAATGGGAATTCTTCTGGCCATTTTTTTATCAATGGCATTTGGAATAATTATGGGAAGAAGACTTGCAAAGCCCTTAAAAGAAATCTCATATGCGCTTCAAGACACCATCCTTACAGATTTATCTAAAAGAATAGAAATGAATTCCAGAGTGAAAGAAATCTATGACTTGAAAGAGGCTTTGAACAGGGCGCTGAATAAGATAGAGGGGGCTTATAGGAGGCAGGAGCAATTTTCCTCCGATGTTGCTCACGAAATCCGTTCTCCTTTGACATCTATTGTCGGATTTTCAAGACTAATTAGCCGCTGGGGTATAAAAGACCCCGATATAGTAAGTGAAGCGGCCAAAAACATAACGGAAATCGCCGAAAGCATGATCACACTAACAGAGTCTCTGTTGTTTCTTGCAAAACCCGATTTGAAACCTGAGTTCAGTGCCGTGAATTTGAAGAAAGCTCTTGACGAAGTCCTGAGTCTACTGAGCTTTTCAGAGAACACCGAAATAAAAGTCAGGCTACCAGGTATAATTGTAATGACAGATGAGAAACTCATTCAACTTGTATTCAAAATTTTACTGGAAAACTCAATTAAACATGCACCCGGAAAGCCTATTGAAATTCTTTGGGAAAATGAAACCTCAACTTTGATATTTAAAGATTATGGCCCTGGAATACCCGAAAAAGATAAAGAAAAAATCTTCCAACGTTTTTATAAGGTGGACTCTTCCAGAACTGGTTCGGGTTACGGTCTGGGGCTATCAATACTCAAAAAAATTACAGATGTTCTCGGATTAACGCTTCGAGTTGACACTCCAGAAACCGGGGGCACGATGTTCTTTCTGGGAGGTTGGAATGAAGTTCATTCTATGCGTGGTTGAAACCCTTTTGTTTTGGCTGATTATACCAATAATCTTTATCTTAACTGGTTCTTCACAGTCTGTGCTTATGAGTACTTTGGGATGGATAACAGCATCTTCAGGAATTCTTCTGGCTATCTATTCCTCATTGGTGTTTCTTTTTCATGGTGGTGGAGCTCCTTATCATCTTTACGCCCCTAAAAAACTGGTTATTTCAGGTCCGTACAGATTTTTAAGGCATCCCTTATATTCTGCGTATCTACTTTTTCTCACGGGATTACTCATAGTATTTTGGAGCTATATGGGGCTTGTGCTTTTTACTGCGGTTGGAATTTTCATTATTCTATATACCTTTCTCTTTGAGGAAAGAAAAACAAAGGATAAGTTTAAAGAGTTTGCTGAATATGCAAAAAAAGTACCTGCCTTTATTCCATTGCCAAATAGGAGTATTCCCTTCGATTATTCCCGTTGCGTTCCCTGGCAGTACATTTTTACCAACCTTTTGATGAAAGTTCTCGTCCAGATTATCGTATGGCCCAAAGTAGTTAACAGAAAAGCCCTGAATTCAAAAGGGCCATATGTGCTGGCGATTCTTCATCAAACGCATTATGATGGTCCTCTCATATATTATGCCGTCAATAGGTATTTCAGATTTGTCAGCACTGCGTTGTATTTTGACAGGATTCCATTTATGAGGAAAATCGGAATCATACCGGTAAAAAGATATACAGTAGATTTTATGGCTATGAAGAGAATAATCGAAACAATAAGAAATGGCTTCGATATTGGCATAGCACCTGAAGCAGCTCGCACCTGGGATGGCAAACCAATTTGCATCAGGAGGGAAATCTGGAAGCTCCTCAGAAAACTGAGCATTCCCGTTATTCCCGTGAAGTTCTATGGTATACAGCGCTTGTGGCCAAGATGGTCAAACAGGATTAAGCTGGGAAGGGCCATTGTCGAATTTGGTAACCCCATTTCCCCTAAAGACCAGCGTTTCGAAGAAAAAGTCAAAGAGTTTTTGGCTAAACCCGATCCCAGTTTCGACCTTCCTTATAGGGATTACAGGGACATCGAAAAACTTCTATGGAGATGTCCAGAATGCGGTGCTATTGGCTCCATACGTAGCAAAAAACACACCTTTTATTGCAGCAAATGCGGTAAAAAACACACAAAGCCAACGGTTAACGAGGTTATTGCTTTACATGAAAATATAAAGCTGGATAACATGCCTGTTGAATTCCCCGTTACTGATTGCGTTCTTTTTAAGGGGATTAAGGTTACAGGGACAATATATGAGAATAGAATGGAACTTGGTGATAAAGTGATATACTTTGATGAATTGCGTGCTTCATCTATCGAGAGGAATGAAGAAAATATATTCGGGACTCCCGATGAACTTATAAGATTTATCCCGGAGACTTCTCCACTTATGTGGAAAGAAATTGTTGACTACCAGGTCAGATTTGCCCTTGGAAATGAAAACTTTCATACGTATTATTGGGATATAAATTGCTGAATTATCATTTTCCGCTTTTTAAGAAAAGGAGAAATTGAATAGTCTTAAACAAAATTGTATTGAGCACAGTGTAAAATCCTGCTCTTATCTTGGATCTTGTGGGAAAACTAATAACATTCTGATATTCTTTACAATCTCCATTGTCATTCCAGGATTCGTATTCAAATCCCTTTAAAATCACTGCAGGTGTAAGTTGAGTATTTCCACCCATTACAGCACCTGCAATCGCAGCAACAGCATCCACAGTGACCATGTTTCCACCAAATTTATTGGGTTTGAACAAGTCAGGTCCCGATTCATTGATGGTAATAGGATAAATACCGGAACAACCGATACAAACATCAAGAGCACCGGTTCTATTTAGAACCGATAATGTATCTGTAATTATTACCGCGATTTCTTTGTTGAAAACATTTTTGAAATGATCTTTGATTTTCTTTGCTGAAAGACATGGATTTTCTGGTAAAGGCGCTAAAAATCCATCGGGTATATTTGAACCATCAATTCCCGCATTATCAAAAATAAGCCCCAATCTGGAGGTCATTGGGACATTTATAAAATTCTTTTTCAACATCTCTTGTGTTGCATTAATATTCCTTGAATGCTTTAGATAAAAATTCCGAATGAATCTATCGTTCATTATCTTCCTTAGCGGAACTATACCAAGAACTTTGCCTTCCCTGAAAACCAGTTCAAGCCTTTGAGGATCCATTGAAAATAGCCTTGCAAGAAATTTAATGCGCTTTCTGGGCTTTATTGAGGAAATATCAACCGTATTTCCCTCAAGCAAAGAAACAATTTTGGATGTAACAACCAATATGTCTTTGTTTTCAAGGGTAATGTCATTTTTCTTAAGCTCTTCTGCCAGCCTCTGTTCTAAAGATGAATCACTGGCATCTGAAGGAACAACCGGTTTTGAAAAACGAATGGGTATAATTTTGACCACTTTGATTTTCCTCCCTGGATTGCGAACAATTTAAGCGAACTTCAGAAAGATCATTTTTTGCTTTTCAAGAACAACAACCACTGGAGCAACTTGAACGAAAAAGTTGTAAGTACAGTCAAAAATGCTCCCCGGATCTTTGAGCCAGCTGGATAATAAATAATATTTTCAATAGGTTCTTCATCATCCCAGTATTCATAAGAAAGCCCCCTAATGATTGCAGCTGGTGTCATTTCATCAGTTGCTCCCATTACACTTCCAGCAATGGCTGCGATGGAATCGATGATCAAATCATTCCCCCCTGCAGCTTTTTTACCATAAATATCGACATGAGCTTCGTTCTTAATAATGGGAAATATACCGGAACAACCAATACATATGTCATTTGAGCCAACGCGCCTTGGAGAGTAAAGGGTATCAGTAACAATAACTGCAACTTTTTTGCCCGTTACTTTTTCTATACCAAGTCTTATGCTTCTGGCGGTTTTAGAAGGATCTCTTGGAAGCAACGTCACATATCCATCCGGAGTGTTTGTCGTATCAATACCGGCACTGTCAAAGAGCAAGTTTAGTTTTCTCACCATTGCAAGGTTAGAAAACCTTTCATTAAGAAATTTCAGGCTGGCCTCGGGATCCAATGACAATTTCAATTGCTGATTCAACAATTGTTTGTTCCTGGCTATCATTTTCTGTGGCAAAACAGCAACAATCGGTCCTTCTTGAAAAATTAGCTCAAGAATAATAGGATCAAATTTAAACAATCTGGCAAGCACTTTAACCCTTTTTCTTGGTTTTATCGCAGATCGCTTTATGGTTCTATTCTCAAACAAAGATAATACCTTTGAAGTAACCACAATAATATCCCCATCATTTAATTTCATTCCGTTTTTTCCAATTTCAGAGAGCAGGAGATCCTCAAAGTTACCTTTTTCCTTTATTCCGGGAAGAACGGGTTCTGAAAAGCGAACTGGATGTATTTGCACCACAGATAACCACCTCCGGAGAATAATACACAAGATTTTATCATGAAAGCACAGATGGTTGTTTATTGGGTGGTTGAAAGAAAGAATGAACCCGTGTTAAAATATTTACAGCGAGGCGACGTAGCCAAGGGGTCAAAGGCGGAGGTCTGCAAAATCTCTACTCGAGGGTTCAAATCCCTCCGTCGCCTCCATTTTTTTAACAATATATAATCAGGAGAAGGCCGTAATGGGGCTTTTTCTTTTTTATACTGATCTGAAATAAGTCCGGGAAGAGTGTGTTAAGGCAAACGGGTGAATTCAAATGAAGGGAATTTTTTTAACAGGAGATAAAGGTATAGGCAAGAGCAGTATTGTAAAAAAGCTCATGCGTTTTTTCCGAGTTGTGGCTTTTTGACTTTTTTCGATCCTTCAAGAAATGAGTTGTTTCTAAAAATAATCAATGGTCAAAGCTTTTTAATTGCTAAAAGGAATGCAAAGGGAAAAATGGAACCGATGAAAGCAGGCTTCGATTCAGCCGCTCAAAAACTGGCGGAAATCAGTCCGAATGACAAATTACTTATAATAGATGAGCTCGGTTTTCTCGAACTTTGCTGTGAAAAATTTCAGAAGGAAGTTAAAAACCTCCTCCTGAAATCACGAACATTTTTATGTGTCATCCAGCAGGGGAAGAATGAATTTACCAAATCACTGTTTGATATAGAAGATACGACGTTAATTACAGTTACAAAAGCCAATAGAAATCATCTGGTAAATTGGCTTATAGAAAAAATCGGAAATTCATAGCAATTTCCCTATTTTATAAAAATTCCGATAGTCGCAAGCACTCCAATAAGTAACAATGAAATCATATAAATCCTCATCTGAGAACTTATACTGTCTATATCTTTGCTCAATCTGTTGAGTTCAGAGGTATTAGTCTTCACCGTATCCTTCATTTCAGAAAGGTTTGCCTCTTTTAGCTCTGATTCAAGTTTTTCAATTTTTTCTTCGTGGCTGTTGATCACCAGTGAAATCCCGTTTATGTTTTCTTCAATGGTTTTTACAGCGGTTTCTATTTCGTCCAGCTTCATTGAAAGTTCTGATAAATGCTTATCAACTTCATTTACTCTCAAATCATATTTTTCCAGAAATCTGGTGAAATTTTCTTCCATTTCTTGAGCAACCCGCAAACTGAGTTCAGCCTTATTTGAGAACTCTGAGAAATGTTTTTCCATGGCCTCAAGGTCTAAAGCAATTTTATTGAGCTCGGTAACAAGTGGTATTTTGGACTCGTCTGTATAGTCCAGCAGCTTATTGATCATCACAGCCATTTCAAAACGTGTAACGGGCGTAATGCCTTCAAATTTTTCTGCATCATCATAAACTGCTGTAAATATCCCGCTATTAACCGCTCTTTGAATAGCAGCGTAATAAGGATTATCAGCAGAAATATCTGTGTAAAAAGCAAAGCCAATCCCAGCAACTGCTAAAACGATCAGTAAAATCAGATTCTTTTTCACTGTGATCCCCCCTTAAAAATCTCGATTCTATTATACATCTTTGGATATTATGTTCAAAAATGAGAACTAAACATGATTGCAATTCTGAAGGGAATTCTTTGCTTGACATTTCCGGCATTCTATCATATAATTTAGCTGATTTTGGGAGGTCGTCTAATGGTAGGACAGTGGACTCTGGATCCACCGGTGGAGGTTCGAGTCCTCCCCTCCCAGCCAGAAGAGGGCAAAAGCCCTCTTTTATTTTGTGCGCGCAACTGAAAATATCTTCAAATCTTCAACACCCGCTGATTCCAGAAGCTTAGCACAACTTCTAATTGTTGAGCCCGTAGTAATAACATCATCGAAGAGGATAACTTTTTTGGGCAGGTTTTTTATCCTGAGCGAAAATTTCCCTTCCGCAGCAGCTTTTCGTTCTTCCTTTGTAAGTGAAGCTTGAGGAAGCACTGATTTGGCGACGGTGATAGCATTTATTACTCTGTAATTTGCCATTCTTCGGAGCTTTCGGAGCACAAGGCTGTTAGTATCAAAACCTCTTTCCCTGAGTGCTTGTATAGTAGTCGGTACACTTATGATGGCATAGTCTCTGCCTGCACCTGGCAAGCTTTGGTCAAGAAGATTCAATAGCCATCCTGCAATGAGTTTTGAAAGACGCCAGCGTTTGCCGAATTTGTAGGCTCTTATCACATCGCTTACTGGTGGTTCATACCACCAGTAGCTTCTAACTGGAAGGCCATCCACTGAAAGCTCATAGGGGATGGGACCCTTTATCAGGCATTTGCATGAATCGCATAAAAACTCGCTGACAGCGATTCTATTTCCACAACTAAGACATGCATTTGGGAAAAAACAACCTGCTAATTCAATGAGTTTCACAGCCATCTTTCCCTCTTCAATCTTCTCAAAGCAGCTATTATTTTCCTTCCTGGTGCTATTTCAACAGCCATTTCAGGGGGTAAAGAACCCAACAATTTACGGGAATATGCGCGCCTTGCATCAATAATTCTCCTGTCAAATACTATAACAACACCCCTGTCATCTTTCGTCCTTAGCAACCTACCAAGCCCCTGCCTGAATGCCGTAATCATTTTAGGATAATAATATTTGTTGAGTCCTTCCATAAAATTTCTTGGTCCAAAGTGTTTTACCCTTGCATTGATTAAAGGATCATCCGGACGGTCGAAAGGCAATTTAAATAGGATTAGAAGCTTCAGGTGTTCTCCCGGAAGGTCTATGCCTTCCCAGAAAGTCCTAACGCCAAATATCACAGAGTTTTTTGAACCAAGGTGTTCTTCAATTATCGCAGTTGGGCTATCTAAAGGCTTTTGCATTTTCAGATCGAGATCTTTAAGATCTTCAGCGAGTTTTTCATAAACGTATTTCATATCACTATAAGAAGTAAAAAGCACCATTGAACCGCCTTTGACTATGGAAAGTGCCGTTTTAATAAGTCCGGAAGCTTTATCCAGATACGTACGGTCTCCAGGAGAATATTCGTTCATATCTTTCACTACAAAAAATTTTAACTGCTGCGAATAGTCAAAGGAAGTTCCAAGCCTTACTGCATGAAAATCATCAGGCAATCCAAGAATACGTCTTGCATAATTAAAGCCATCACTGCCTTTGCTGTGCACCCAGAGTGTTGCTGAAATAAAGATTTTTATCGGCACATTTGGAAAGGTCTTTTCCATTAATCTATCGCTTTCCACAGGAGATGAGAGTATTGTAAGGTAGGTCCCGCCATTCTTTGGCTCCCTTCTCGTAAAGAACACTCTTTTTTCCGGAGTTTCTTCCAGGAAGCCTTCTACATTTTGCTGGAAATCATCAATTGACGTCAAAGATACTTTTAGCTCATTTTCAAGCATGTGAAGCTTTTTCAGGGGTTTCTCTTCGGAATTTTCCTCAATCATTTTTGATACTTGCGCAAAAATACTCTTAAAGTTTTTCAACAAAGCGTTTAGTTCAGCCAAGATATCCATAAACCCTTTAAGGGGCGTTCCCTGTATCTTAGAGCTTTCACCAGCGTTGCCACTGCTAAAAAGTGCCACAATTTGTTTCAGATTTTCTTCAACTTTGCTGGTGAGTTCTTTTGAACGTTTCCAGATTTTCTCGAGGAAAGCTCTATCATAATGGTCCCTCAGTTGCACCAGAGAACTTTTAAGAACCTGCATCAAAGATCTTAGAAGTTGGGCATTTTCATATGGAGTAATTCTAAAGCTCATGGCTTCTGTAATAGAATTTTCAAGCTCATGTGCTTCGTCAATAACTAATAATTCAAAATTAGGTATAAGAATTCCCGGCACTTCTTTTTCTAAGGATTCACCATCTTTAATTCTAATAGCAGCTTCACTGAATAAAAGGGCATGATTGGTAATAACAAGGTCAGCGTTTGATGCATTTTCACGTGCAGTGAAGTACGGGCACCTCTCGAAAAAAGGGCATATTTGCTTGTTGCAACTGTATTTATCAGCACCTATTTCCCTTCTGAGTTGCGAAGGCAGGAGGATTTCGTCCAGATCTCCCGTTTCAGTTAAAATCGACCAGATAACAATTCCAAGCAAAGTTTTAGAAATATCACTATCAAAATTAGATGATGCTTCAAGGAGTTCTATAAATTTCCTCGGGCATAGGTAGCGTTCGCGTCCTTTCAAAACGCTGGTTGAAAGAGTTTGCAATCCCGGTAGCTGTTTCAGTACAGGTATATCCTTTCTGAGAAGCTGATCTTGAAGGGTGCGAGTTTTAGTTGAAATCACAGTGTGCTTTCCCGTTCCCACGCTGTAATAAGCTACTGGTACAAGGTATGCAAGGGACTTCCCGGTGCCCGTTCCCGCCTCAATCATAAGCCCTTGCCTTTCTTTAATGTTTTCCGCTATCTCCATGGCGGTATACAGTTGCTCTTGCCTGAACTCGAACCCATCGAAAATGTCTTCCAGAAGCCCTCCCTCGCTGAATGTCATTCTTACATTCTTAATCAGGTCAATATCAGGTTCGCTTTCACTTCTTTCATCAGCTGAAAGCTTTATCAAGCCTCTCAAAAGCAGATCCTCCCAGGCTTTTTCATTGTCACTTTCTTTCAGAAAAAATGCGATAAATTCTTTAAGAACACTGTCATTTGGTTTTTTTAAAAAGATCTCCAACAAAGGTTCAAGGGTTCCCGGGAGCATTCTAAGACGTCTGCCGTAAGAAACTATCCGCTTTTCCGGCTCGTCAAATGTGGTTATATGAAGGAAATTCATCAAGAAGGATTCATCAACAAATAACTCCTGATAAGGGAAATATTGCTTGCTTTTTTCATCTGCTGGAAAAAGTGGGGGGGATTTGTTGCTTTTCAAAAAATCCACAAAAGCATCGAGCTCCATGATTACGGGTGCTCCCTCACCATCATATGGGGTAAGCTTTATTTTTAATATACCCTTTGACTTGAAAATCTTCGCAATGAAAGGCTTCAGGGTTCTCAGAAGATCACCGCCTGATATCTTAAAAAAAAAACCGGGTTAAACCCGGTCGCTGGTGCCGAGGGCGGGACTTGAACCCGCACGGACTATGCGCCCACATGGCCCTCAACCATGCGTGTCTGCCAATTCCACCACCTCGGCGTCCTCATAAATTATAACCTGACCGGTAATTCTTGTCAATATGCATTACAGGAAAAGAGCACTTTTTTCAGTGATTATAAGCAGTAAAACAAGGTGTTGAGAATTTCAATAAATCATTTCATATCCGTGATTGGCAAGTTCATCTTTTATGGTTTCTCTATCCACCAGAGCATCTTCATATTCCAGTTCAACAACACCGAATTTACCCATCGGGTCAACTCTGACAATTCCCGAAAGAGAATTCAGGATTTTTTTCACCTTTTTCTCATCTTCTTCTGTTTTTAGATTTCTAACTTGAAAGATCTTAACAACACGAGCCATTCTATTTACCTCCTAAAACTTGACCTTCTGTTATCAGTCTGCCTGCTTTTGCCTGCCAGGGACTAATTTTCTTTTTTCCGGGAAATTGTATTCCCGATATCTTCAAAACCCCTTTCTGGCATTTGACAATCATATACTTTTTTCCAATGGATATTATTTCACCCGGTATGCCGTCTGGAGTTTCATTTTGAAATAATGCGTCATATAATTTTATCATTTTCTCGCCTAATTTGACTCTCACACCCGGCTCTGGGTCATAAGCCCTGATTTTGTTATATATTCTACAGGCGTCATCAAAATCCGTGATAATTGTATCTTCCTTGGTTATTTTAGGAGCATAAGTAGCAAGTTCATGGTTTTGGGGAACCAATGCGATTTTTCCTCTATACAAATTCACCATGAACTCTGTCAGCATATGACAACCTAACTGGCATAGCTTTTCGCTCAATGTACCGAGATTGTCTTCGGGGAAGATTTCAACTTCCCTTACCATTGCTATTGGCCCGCTATCCATACCTTCATCTATCTGGAATATTGTTATACCGGTTTTCGACTCTCCAGCTTCAAGAGCCCTTTGTATTGGAGCAGCTCCCCTATACTTTGGCAGAAGGGAAGCATGAACGTTGTAACACCCCAAAGGAGGAAGTGTTATGACATTTTTTTTGAGGAGCTTCCCGTAAGCTACGGTAATTATGACATCTGGTGAAAGAGAACTTAGAGCTTCAAAGCCTTCGCCTTTATTTACACTCTTAGGTTGAAAAACAGGAATTCCAAACTCCCTGGCAACAAGCTTCACCGGAGTTGGTTCGAGTTTCCTTCCTCTTCCTTTTTCTTTATCCGGCTGTGAAAAAACCCCGACAATATTCCACGAATCTTCTAATAGGGTTTTAAGATGCATCGCTGCAAATTCTGGCGTACCCATGAATACAATCCTCATCTGGCCAATTTCCCCTTTATAATATTATTCAGCTTTGGCCTTAATAAAGCTTTTTTGGCTGGCGAAAGATAGTCAACAAAAAGAACCCCCTCAAGGTGGTCATATTCATGCTGAACAATTCTTCCAGCATATCCTTCAAAGACTTCCTCATTCACTTCACCCTTTACATCCTGAAAGCGCATTTTTACCCAGGAAGGCCTTGTGATATTGGCGTATATGCCCGGAATGCTCAAACATCCTTCTTCCATAGTGACTTCTTCAGTTCCTTTCTCAATTATCTCCGGGTTGATTATAACCCTTGGACCTGAACCATCATCGAAAACAAAAAGCCTTTTTGAAACAGCGACCTGAGGAGCAGCGAGTCCAACACCATCTTCTTCGTACATCGTCTTTGTTAGCTCTTCAACAAAAGCTCCTAATTCTTCATCAAATTTTTCAACAGGTTTTGAAACTTCCCTCAAAATGGGATTGCCTATGTAAATAATCTGCATATCATCATCCTCTCAGATCTTTTTTTATCTTCTCCATGAAATCAAAATTCGTCATGAATGCGTATATGGGAGTTATAGAGATATACCCTGCTCTCACAGCTGCGTAATCTGAATCTTCTCCGGGGTCATCTTCCACGACTTCCCCAAACATCCAATAATAATTATTTCCATAAGGATCTTTTCGCTTTTCAAAATAATCTCTAAACCTTCTTCTGCTCTGCCTTGTCACTTTCCACCCCTTCACGTCTACAGGATCCAGTGATGGAACATTCACGTTCAGCGCAGTAAATTCAGGAATATTTTTAATATCAAATCTTTTCAGAAATTCCACTACAAAAAGCGCTGCCGTTTCATATTTTGGATTGTTCCACTCAGCCAGGGATATAGCCATGGATGGTTTTTCCATAATCGCTCCTTCAAGAGCACCCGACACTGTGCCTGAATAGAGAATATCCGTTCCGAGGTTTGGCCCTCTATTTATCCCGCTAATGACAAGATCAATTTCCACATTTGATATTGCGAGCAATCCCAGTTTAACACAATCAGCGGGTGTACCGTTTATCGCATACCCTATTTCTTTATTGCCCACTCTCACTTCTTTCGCCCAAAGGGGTGTTCTTATAGTTATTGCATGTCCGGTAGCGCTTCTCTCAACATCCGGAGCAACTACCAGAACCTCGTGTTCTTTTGATAGTTCCTCAGCAAGTATGTTTATCCCGGGAGCCATTATGCCATCGTCATTCGTCAATAGAATATTCAAATTCATTCCCTCCTCTTTATATAATTTTACACCAGTTTTTTCTTTGTGATTTGCAAAATATGCATTAGTGGTATGATAAAAGAAAAAGGAGGAGGTCAAATGCCTTACAGGGGATATATCGATAGGGTGATAAAACTCTTCCCGGAAACAGCAGAGGTTTACGAAATTGTTAAAGCCGAAATGTCGAAATACCCGGGGGCAAGCCATGATTTATCACATGTTGAAAGGGTCATGGCAAATTGCTGGAAAATTTATACTGAAGAAAAAGCAGGAGATCTAAAAACTATTTCTCTTGCAGTTTTGCTTCATGATTCAAAACGCCATGAGGAGGAAAATTCTGGAGAAGACCACGCTCTTTCAGGAGCGGAATTTGCACGAACCCTTCTCTTGAATAGAGGCTTTCCAATAGAAACTGTTGAAACAGTCTATGACAGCATAATCTGCCACAGTTACTCAAATCACAAAGTACCTCGATTTATTGAGGGAAAAATTTTACAGGATGCTGACAGGCTCGATACGATAGGGGCAATAGCTATTGCCCGCCTTTTTAACCACAACAATGGAATCAAGCGCCCTCTCTATTCTCCGGAGATAAAACCCAAGAAAACATACGATGGGATTTCTCTGACTTATCTAAATCACATTTTTGAAAAGATTTTAAAAATCACCCCGGACAGCTTTTGGACAGAAACCGCACAGAAAATGGCCAGAGAGCGTTATCAATTCACCCTTGAGTTTACAAGAAAGTTTTTGAGAGAATGGTATGCTCTGGATTGACTAATAAAGCCAGGAATATTTTCTTTCTGCCTCCAATCTATTCCCCTGAGAGACAGGATAATCAAAGAAAAGCTTTTCTTTGCCAGTATCAAAAGATGGTTTTATCCCGAACATATGATTCCATGTATTTATGTATATTACCGGTCTACCATTGATAAAATCCATCTCATCAGCGGTGAATTTTGCTGATCCATGTAAATCTTTGGTGTCCTTGAATTTGTGGTTCGCCGAAAAAACCCCAGGAAATTCAACCCCTTTTACAGTACCATCAGGATACAAATTCAGGTAAAAAGTCTCTATGTCTTCCACGCGGCCGTATTTGAAATATCTGTATACATCGTACGCTATATTCACGAGAAAGCAAGGAAAATCTTCATCTCTAAAAACGACGGTTATTGATAGCTTCAATTCGTCATTCTGCTTCTCATAAAAGACTTCAACGATTCCGTTTTTCAGGTCAAAATCCGGCGATGAAAATACAGGCAGCGGTATCTTATCGTTAGCAACACCAAGGATTGCTATGAATATCATTAACGAGATTACCAATCTCTTCACTTCAATCCCCCTCTCACGGTCTTATTTCAAAATCATCAAAAGGCATATAAGGGAGCTCTTCTTTATCCACTTCTCTTACATCGGCATACATAGGACCTCTTGAAACCACCGTAACAAAATCTTCCAGCCTTTCTTCTGGACCCGAGGCATATATTTCCACTTTCCCATCAGCAGTATTTCTCACGTAACCTTTAATACCAAGCTTTCTTGCTCTTCTGAATGTGAAATATCTAAAACCGACTCCCTGAACTAAACCGGAAATGAGCAAATGGTATGTTTTCATTCCTAACCCTCCAGGCAAAAACTTCTAAAGTCCCAGATCCTCACCTACCAATATCACAAGATATCTATCCCTATGTGCACTGCTGTCATTCAGGATAACGTAGGTTTCGCAAATCCTCTGATTTGACCTACAATCCATACATATTCCGGTAGCAGTACAGGGTGTGTGAAGATTCAGTCTTCTGGCATTCATGGGAGAGATGTATTTGATTCTCTCTCTGGCTGCTTCAAGGTCTGAAACAACTTTATTGATACCGGCTATTATAATCACTTTTTCAGGGCCGTAAATCATGGGGGCTACCCTGGTCCCATGTCCATCCATCTGCACAATTTCACCGCGAACTGTAATTGCGTTGGCGCTGCATAAAAAATAATCCGCACCAAAAGATTCGAGCAATACTCTTTTTCTTTCTTCCGCATCTTTGGTTGTGTATCTATCGATAAAATTATAATTGCCTTTTCTCAAGAAATCGAGAACACCGGTTTCAGTAAGGGTAAGTGAACCCCCAACAGCTATTGAGGAACCAGCAGGCAGGAGTTCTTCCAGAAGCGGAACAACTTCGTTTCTGCTTTCAACATAATGGCCATCAATACCATGCTTTGCGAAGTTTTCAAGTACAACTTCCGCAAGTTTCCTGTACTTCCATTTGTAGAGTTCTTCCCTCATAGTCATCCCTCCGGTGATTCAATTTGTTCAGACTGATTCCAGCATTTTGCTGAATTTCAAGGCAAGGTCTAGATTTCCAGAAACTTTCAATTTCCCGGTCATAAAAGCTGTTATCGGGCTCCTGGTTCCTTCAAGTAAAGCAGTTAATGTGCTTTCGTCTGTCTCAATTTTGCAATCGGCATCTCTTAACTTTTCCCGGGATAATTTCAGCTTGCCATTGGAAACCTCAACCGAAAGGTATACAGGAGAATCCGCAGTGTTGACAGCAATCAGAAATTTCCCGTTGAAGTCACCAAAAGAATTTCCTTCCAGCCTTTCTTCCATGCTTCTGATTATCTCTTCTAACGCCAAAACGATCCCCTCCTTTTTGTTATTAGTCTAACATCACATTTGCTATTTTCAAAAAGTGAAAAATCACCTTCTATGTTAAAATCGATATAACCCTGAATAAAAGGTGATGCCAATGAATTACAAATTCAAAAAATTTCCCGGGAGAATACTCGAAATAGAGATAAAATCCTCTCTTGAAGATGTTATACATGAAAGCGGCGCGGTTATAGCAGAACCAATAGCTGTTGTGGATAAAATGAGTTCTTTCTATTTCCACAACTCAAAAATTGAAAAAGATGAAGAGGGAGTTTTCACAATAAGCTGCAAAAAGGAGAAATGGGCAGAATTCAAAATCAATGAAACCCCTAAGGGATTTAGATTAATCATTGAAATAGAGGATGGGGATGGTGTTTTTGGTCTTGGCGAAGAAGTAGGCCCCTTGAACAAGAAAGGCAAAAGATACGAATTCTACAACACCGATGAACCAGATCATTCGCCTTCGAAAACAAAATTGTATTCAACCTTTCCAATATTCATTATCCTTTCGCCTAAAAAATCTCTGGGAGTTTTCCTTGATTATCCCGGATATAGCAGCATAGATATTTGCCATAAAGAAGAAAATAAAATAATAATAGATATTGCAGGTAGAGCTTTCAGGCTATATCTTCAGGGAGATACTCCAGATGGGATAACCGCTAACTTCGTTGAATTAACAGGCAAACCGGTATTGTTGCCTGTCTGGATGCTTGGGTATCAACAATCAAGATGGTCTTATCTAGATGAAGAAACCGTTCTTTCAATTTCTCGGGAGCTCAGAAACAGATCTATTCCCTGCGATGTGATATACCTTGATATTGATTATATGGAGAACTTCAAAGTTTTTACATGGGATAAAGCGAAATTTCCAGATCCCGGCGTTCTTTTGTCAAAGCTAAGAGAGATGGGATTTAAGGTTATAACTATCGTGGATCCGGGGGTAAAAGTGGAAAAAAATTACGAACTATACGAAGAAGGAAAAAAATCAGGATATTTTTGCATAAATTCATCTGGTGAACCTTTTGAAGCCTATGTCTGGCCGGGTAAATCCCATTTCCCTGACTTTTATAATGCTAAAGTAAGAAAATGGTGGGGTGACAAGGTTTCTGAATTCAAAGCTGCCGGAATTGCCGGAATATGGAATGATATGAATGAACCTTCCATATTCTTCACTCCCGATTTACTTGAAGAAATAAAAGTGACGGTTGAAAATCTTTCCCCCGACCAGGGAATGATAGCCGATTTTACGATAAACCAGATCCCTTCCGAAAAGCGTTATAGAGATCACGGGAAGAATTTTTTTCACAGGGACGATTCAGGAGATGTTATCAGCAACCATCAGATTCACAACATCTATGGGTTCAACATGGCAAAGGCAACCTATGAAGGACTTTCAAACCACTATAAAAATGAAAGACCCGTAATCATAACTCGTTCGGCATATCCGGGAATTCAAAGATATGGAATTCTCTGGACTGGTGATAACACATCACTCTGGGAACACCTATATCAGGAAATACAAATGCTACAGTCATTGGCAATAGCGGGGGTTCACTTTGCAGGTTCTGACGTCGGGGGATTCGGAGGAGATTGTAATGGCGAATTGCTGGTTCGCTGGACTCAATTTGGAGTATTCCAACCTTTTTTCAGGAATCACTCTGCTATTGGCACGAGGAATCAGGAACCCTGGACTTTTGGCGAGAAATACGAAAAGATTATTAAGAAGTTCATAGAACTGCGTTATGCCTTGCTTCCGTATATTTACAGTGCCCTAAAAGAAGCACAGGATACCGGTCAGATGATCGTAACCCCCATGTTTTACAAATGGCCAGAAGATGAAAAAACTTATGAGGCCGATGATGAGTACCTCTTTGGCTCGTCGCTTCTTGTTGCACCTATTTACAAAGCAAATGCAACGGGAAGAACCGTTTATTTACCCGGAATAAGGTGGATGAACTTCTTCAATAGGAAGATTTATGAGCCAGGTTACTATTACATAGATGCTCCCCTTGATAGTCTTCCACTTTTCGTAGCAGAAAATTCTCTGCTTTCCATGACAGAACCCGCCCAGTACGTTGAAAAAGCCATCTGGGAAAAACTTAATATAAGTGGTTTTGTAACCAGTAATGCATCCATTTGCATATACGAAGACGATGGAGCAAGCATGGAATACCTCAATAAAGCTTTTTCAAGGAAGAGAGTCGAGATCTGGAAGACGGGAGATAAAATGCTTGCCCGGATTCACCCAGAGGCCGGAGAACTGTTAACACCCGAAAGGAAGATAAGTTTCGAAATATTCGACGGAAAACACACACATGTTGGTGAATTCATAGACAAGGGCGAAGGTGGGGTTGTTGAGCTGGATAAAGAACTCAAAAGCTGATGTTGAAATATGGCTTCAATTTCAAATTTTCGATACTGAACCCAAAACACAATTTAAGAGGATAACTCCCGTAGAGATTTATGGATTCAAATTTGTACAGGGTTAAGGAAAATTGGAATGGATTGCCATCGAAAAGAAAAGAGAATTTTCCCCCAATACCTTGTTCAAAGAAGTACAGCAGGTTGAGCAAATTGAAATTTCTAACTCCCAGTGAAATCTCGGCGCTTAAATTTGCTCCAAGCGCCAGCTTTTCGTCACTTGATAACTTCCCGAAATCAAAGTTAATCAGTTCAGGATTACCAAAAAGTATAGCCCTTGCCTTTGTGCCTATTGCCAGTTGTGCTGATTCATTCGCCCAATTGACAGATATGCTACCGGAAAGCTCCATTGTATTGATACCGGATTGCACATCTTTTATGGTAATAAAATTCTGGAACGTGCTTTTGCCACCAATAACTTCTGCGTAATCAATATAACCAAAACTAAGCTGGCTTCCAAAGAGCTTTGGAAAAAAAGATAAAGATATTCCTGCCTTTAAATAGAAAGGACCATCTAAGAGGTTTGGGGTGTTAAATCCACAATGAAAATCAGGATATGCTCCCGCAAAAGATAGCCTAAACTCAATATCAAACGGGAAATATTCCTGCGACTTCAAAGCCAATAAAACTTGTGGAGAGCTGTTTAGAGGATTATAGCCTGCTGCCAGCGATAAACGAGTTGTAGAGAGATAGTCTTCGAAGTACATACCGGCTCCCAGAAAATACGGAAAAAGCGTTTCAAATCTGAGATTTTCCAGGGGTTCGTATATTTCTCCTTTGATGCTTTCTTCAGATTCGTCGACCTGTATGGTTCTTCTTTGAAAAAGTACTATTTCTCCTTCAGCTTCTCCTACAACTTCAAAAATCTTAAAGCCTTCTTTCTGAGAAACCACAAGGAGTTTTTCATTATTGCAAACAGGCCACAGAACACTCCTTGGAAAAATTGCCAACAGCAATTGCTTTCCGAATTCCGGTTCAACAGAAAAAATCTGGCTTCCCATTTCATTTTCCGAAGCTACAAGTAAATGCCCGTTTTCCCAGCCACCTATGCTGAAATCAACAGTAGAGAAGTATGAGATCTCAGAATGCTTTAGAAAGTCATAAAAAAGCAAATACTTTTCTCCCTTATAATTTCCTCGAACTGCAAGAAATCTTGCCCCGGGCGATAGAGAGATTTGCGAGATGTTGAAAAATAGGTCAGGGAGGTCAAGAAGCACTTCATGGCTCTTTTTATCAATGAAAATCAGCTTTATCCTTTGATGGCTAAACTCGTTTTCAACCACAACCGCTGTGGTTTCATTTATCAATTGTACCCTCAATATGTGCTCGTATGCTGTTCTCTTCAATCTCCTTCTGGAAATATCTAAGACATGTAGCCTTGTTTGAAGGCCTTCATTATCCCGCTCTAAAAGAACAAGGGCTGCGCTGCTGCCCTTTACGTCAAAATCCACAATCGGATAAGCGGAAGAATACAGCAAGGCGTCTTCCGAATAAAAATTGTATAGGTGGTTGCTTCTGTCAAGACTCACGTAGAAAAGCCTACCATTGTCCACAGAAAGCTTTAATATTTCCTCGCTCTTTGGTGCTTCTAAAATTTCCTCCTGAATATCACCAGAAGCTTTCAGATATTTCTTGCCCATCTTCTGGAAAAACTCTGACTTCAATTCTTCGTATGTTTTGCCATATATTTCTTTGAAGGTAGCACTTATTCCAAAAATCCCTCGAATTCCTGATTTGAACTTCAGGAATTCAACAAGTTTCTCGTGTCCATAGCTTTCGTAAAGGAAATTGATAAAAGCATAGCCGAAATTATAGACAGCTTCATACCCTATCGGTGATTTTCCATCAACAATAGCGCTATCAGAAAACAGAAGGTTGTTGGAAAGTCCATCGAGCAAATATGGCAATCTCCTGTAATCGTAAGAATCAGCATTCATTATTTCACTGCTAAGCTGAGCAAAGCCTTCTGCCATCCATAATGGCTGTAGAGCATTTGGTGTGAGGTAGCGAGAAAGGAAGGGTCTTATAGCTTTGAGGAAGTCGTTAACCATGCTCAGCTGAAAAACATGCCCGAGCTCATGAGAGATAACAGTTTTAAACCAGTAACCATCTACCCTGTAAGGGTAAAAATCACCGAGAGTTATTATCACCGCTTTTCCCGATGAAAAAGCGAAACCATTTGAATAGTCCTCATAACCCCTGAGAATTATAATGAGCTTCTCTTCGGGTTCGTAACCGAAAAATTCAGAGAGTTTTTCAAAGGTTTCCTCAGATATACCCATTACTTCGGTCATAACACTTGCAACCTCGGTATGGTATAAATATATAAAATGTTCCGTTTCGCTTTTCCACCACATAACATTCCTGCCAGAGGTGGCAAGCATGGAAAGGGAGAAGCTAACAAATATCATTACAAATAAAATAGTCGTTTTTTTCATCTTATCACCACATATAGTATAGCCTAATTGCAAACAAATCTAACATTTGATGATAAGGGGGTATTTTATGAACAGAAGAATTACCGCACTTGGTATGTGGCTGGCTCTTGGATTTACTGTTTCGCTCTTTTTTCACCAATTCCCTATAAAAGTAGGCCAAGTTTTGCTTCCATTACACTTTGTTGTGATACTCGCCGGGGCTATTTCTGGACCTTTTGTAGGTAGTATATCCGGTTTGTTGACGCCATTGTTGAGTGCTCTTATTGTTGGAAAACCACCGATTCAACCCCCTATTGCAATATTCATGGCATTTGAACTGCTCACCTATGGGCTCATCACGGGATTTCTAGTCAAACGCTGGAAAAGTATATACCTCTCCATGTTACTGGCCTGGATTGCAGGCCGGCTTGTATATACACTGGAAATTATTGTCGTAGCCCCGATGCTGGGCTTTCAGCTGGGAACAATCTCTGCTCTTTCCATCTCTTATCTTCTGGGATTGCCCGGTGTTGCCATACAGTTATTCCTTATCCCGGTTATTTACAGGAGGCTCGGGAGCTTTAAAAAAGCATGAAGAAATTTCTGCCATATATTGCGGGATTGTTGGCTTCAGTGATTTTTGGATTTTCTTTTCTGTTTACAAAAACTGCGATAGATTTTGTGATGCCTTTTAACTTTCTGGCATACAGGTTCAGCTTTGCTTTCTTGTTTCTGGTTATTTTGAAACAAGCAGGATTTTTGAGGGCAAAAGTATCGGTAAAAAGCCTTAAAGATATTGGTTTTCTCGCATTGGTTCAACCCCTCTTATACTTTTCTTTGGAGATTACTGGAATTAGCCTTACCACATCAATGGAAGCTGGTATCATTATTTCAACGATTCCAATCTTTGTGCTTATGCTTTCGAGAATCTTCCTGAAAGAATTTTTGAATGGAATGCAGCTTTTTTCTATGTTCCTTTCCATGGCTGGTGTGATTCTGATAACTCTTTCAAGAGGGTTTAGTTTTTCCAAAAATTTAGCTGGTGCACTTTTCCTGATAGGTTGCTCATTTAGCGCAGCTATGTACAATATTCTTTCAAGAAAAGCTTCTTTAAAATACTCTGCTGCAGATATAACGTACCATATGATGCTTTTTGGCTTTGTAGGGTTTGGATCTATCGCTTTTTTCGGATCTATGATAAATGGAAGTGTATCTTTTTTCCTCAAGGGATTAATTATCAGGGAAGTATTGATTTCAGCGCTATACCTTGGCATTTTATCCTCGGCAGTAACCTTCTTTTTGTTGAACTTCACCCTCTCCAGAATACCCGCAACACGAGCATCGGTTTTTCCATATATTTCCACCTCTGTAGCCCTCTTCGCTGGATTCATATTCCGAAAAGAAAGGTTAACATCGCTGGGTATAATGGGAACAGTTATGATATTTTTAGGAGTGTGGTGGATTAACGCCTTTTCATCGAAAAATCAGGAGGTGCTCAAATGAATAGAACCATTACTATTTTCCTGTTATTAATAATGCTCCCGGTAATATTACTATCGGTGGATTTTTTTATCAGTTCCACCGAGCAACCATATATATATGGCGATTTCAATGACTGGCAACCGCTGAAAATGGAAAAAGCGGCTGGCAGCTGGTGGTTTGCAGAAGTCGACTTGAAACCGGGAACATATAAATACTACTTTGCCACGGAAGGCGGTAGAAGAATAGTTGATCCTTTCAAAAGTCAGCTCTTAGAAGGCTCTGATACCTTGAATAAAATCGAAGTGAAAGACCCTGCTGACTTTTTTGGGTTATCGGACAAAGATTTTCTTTTCAAAATATGGGACCGGGACTATTTTAATCCTGTAAAACCCGGAGAGTTTTTCATCACCTTTTCAGCTACGGAAGGCATATCTGATTCATTTTACCTTATTCTGAATGGGGAAAAATATGAAATGAACCTTCTCAGAAATTATGATAGGGTTAATTACTTCAGATTACACCTCCAAAATGTCAAAGAGCTGAATTTCTATTTCGGGTTTTCCAGAGGTAACGAAAAGCTCTATTTCGGGGCAAACGGTCTTTCCGATAGTACAGTAACTTCGTTTTCTATACCCCTTGATGATCTTCCCGTGGATTACTTTGACACTCCTGAGTGGTCCAAGGGAGCGATATATTACCAGATATTCCCGGAGAGATTCGCCAATGGAGATCCTAAGAACGACCCGGAAAATTCTCAGGATTGGTATATTGATCCACAAAAAGCAAATTTAGGTTCAAGCGGCTTTTTCGGAGGAGATCTTCAAGGTGTCCTGGACCATCTGGATCATCTCTATGAACTTGAGATAGATGCCCTTTATTTTAACCCTATTTTCGAAAGCCCTTCCAGCCACAAATACGATACCACTGATTACTTAATGATCGACGACAATTTTGGCAATTACGCTCTTTTCAGCAAACTCGTTTCTGAACTGAATTCAATGGGGAAGCGAGTAATACTCGATGGGGTATTCAATCACACCGGTTATCAATTCTGGGCCTTTCAGGATATAAGAGAAAAGGGAAAAGAATCAGCCTATTTTGACTGGTACTTTATTAAAGGAAGCAAGCCCAGGAAATATAAAGGACATGCAATGAACTACATAGCCTGGGGAGGCTATGGGGATATGCCAAAACTAAATGTCCTGAATCCTGAGGTGACAGAATATATCAAGAAAGTCATCGAAAAATATAATAGTGCCGGCATATCCGGCTGGAGGCTTGATGTAGCCGGAGAAGTGAAACCAGAATTCTGGCGATTGCAATTCAGGCCATTTTTGAAAGAATTAAACGAAAACGCCATAATGGTTGGAGAAATTTGGGGCGATGCCAGGGTATATCTCCAGGGAGATCTTTTTGACTCTGTCATGAATTACCAATTCAGAGACGCGGTAATAGAATACGTGGCGAGGATAGGCCATTCAGCAAAAAAGTTTGTCAATATGACGGACTATTACCTGAAAAGGTATCCTCCTCAGGTTCTGGCCTCCTTATGGAACATGCTTGATAGTCATGATACGGAAAGATTCTTAACAACCGTTTACGGCAACGAAAAGCTGTTCAAAATAGCAATTGGGCTTCAAATGACATTCATTGGAAGCCCTGTGATTTATTATGGAGATGAAGTGGGGATGATGGGTGGAAAGGACCCGGATAATAGAAGACCCATGCCATGGAAAAAAGAGTTGTGGAATGAGGACATTTTCAATTATTACAAAAAGCTGATTTCCATAAGAAAAGGGCATCCCGCATTGAAGAACGGTGATTATAGAGTAATCAGCGCTTTTAATTCGTTACTTGTCTATAAAAGAGAACTGGGAGATGACATCTTGCTTATAATAGCAAATCCCGGTGATAAGGCGGAAAAGCTATCTGGAATAACCGGAAAGTATAAAGAGCTTTTAACAGGAGAGACTCTGGATATCGAAGAACTTTATGTTCCCTCTGAAAGTTTTTTTATCCTCGAACCTGCTAAAGCTGAATAACGGAAACATAAATCCCAAAATAAAAAGCACCCGTCAAACGGGTGCTTTTTCAAAGGCCGATTTATGTATTATTCAATTGGGGTTACGTTTACAGCCTGAGGACCTTTGGGACCATCTTCGATTTCGAATTCTACCTGCTGGCCCTCATTGAGCGTTTTAAAGCCATCAACATTGATCGCGGTGTAGTGGACAAAAACGTCTCCGCCCTCTTCCTTGGTGATGAAACCGTAGCCTTTGCTGTTGTTGAACCATTTTACAGTACCTTTCACAATTTTTTCCTCCTTGTTGCTTCCTGCTAAGCAGGTTATTATACCCTTCACGGGACAACCAAGTATAGCAGAATTAAGAAACTAAGTCAAGAAGCATCATATGCATCCAACGCCTTAAGTTGAAATGATATAATTAAGTCGCAAAACCGAAGGGGGAGAAATTGATGGCAAAGGTCTATTTTACTGACTTAACAACAAAACCCGGCATAAATCTTTTGAAAAAACTCGAAGTATTGCTTGAAAAAGTGGAGATCGAAAAGATAATCAAAAAAGGGGATTTCACGGCAATTAAAATCCACTTTGGCGAATATGGGAATCTGGCATTCATCAGGCCTAATTTCGTACGGGTTGTTGTGGAAAAACTCAAAACAATTGATGCGAAAGCCTTTGTTACAGATGCAAATACCCTTTATCGGGGTAGCCGTTCAAATGCCATTGACCATCTGTGGACAGCCACCGCAAATGGATTTACTTCAGAAGTTGTAGGGGCCCCCATAATCATTGCGGACGGACTCAGAGGTAGTGATGAAGTGGAAGTTGAGGTAAATGGTAACTACGTTAAAAGGGCAAAGGTTTCCTCCGCAATCGCGATGGCTGACTCCATAGTCGTGATGACACATTTTAAAGGCCATGAACAAACGGGCTTTGGAGGCACCTTAAAGAACGTGGGTATGGGAGCCGCTTCACGTTCTGGGAAACTCGAACAGCATTCTACATCAAAACCCTATGTTAATGTTGAGAACTGCACCGGATGCAGCTTTTGCGCAAAGAACTGCCCGGTTGAAGCTATTGAAATTGTCAGAAAAATAGCAGTTATAGATTACGATAAGTGCATTGGATGCGGTCAGTGTATAGCTATGTGCAATTTTGGCGCAATGTTTCCCCGATGGGACGAATCAAACGACATTCTCAGCAGAAAAATGGCAGAATACGCAAAAGCTGTTTTAAAGGAAAAGCCAGCTTTGTTTATTTCTTTTATCACGCAGGTATCGCCTGACTGTGACTGCTGGTCAATTAACAGACCACCCATAGTGCCTGATATCGGTATAGCAGTTAGTACAGACCCTGTTGCTCTGGACCAGGCTTGTATGGACCTCGTGTTGGAGAAAACAGGCGGACATGACCCCTTTCTTGAAATTCACCCTGATGTAAGCTGGAAAGAGCAGCTTGAATACGCTGAGAGCCTCGGACTCGGAAAGAGAAAATACGACCTCGTAAAAGTAATGACCGGTCTATAAACTTGATTTAGGAGGAAAGCATGCCAAATCTTTACTTTTATCCCGGAGCACAAAATCCTGAACTGTATGAACTGCAAAATTCAATGATAGACCCGGATCAAAAAGTGGAACGCTTAATAAGGGAATACACTTCATTAGAAGGAAAAGTACTCGTGGATATCGGAGCTGGTTCTGGATTTCACGCTCATAGGTTTGCAAACAGCTGCAAAGAGGTTTATGCCGTTGAACCCCTTCCGGGTATGCTAAAACAGCTCTATGAGCGTCAGTGCAAAGATTTCAAATCAAATCTTAGTGTTGTAAAGGGATTCGCCGAAGACATTCCCCTTAAGGACAATATCGCGGATATAGCCTTTGCAAGACTGGCTTATTTTTTCGGCCCTTCTATGAAATACACAGAAAGTTGCGAGGAAGGCATCAAAGAAGTGAAAAGGATATTGAAATCAGGTGGCCTTTTTTTCAATGTCCAGAATAATTATTCCGAAGGGATGTTCGCCGAATTTTTAAGAATTTCCTATGGAAGAAGTTTAGACAATATTCAAAAAGATGTTGAAGATTTCTTTGAACAACAGGGCTTTGAACACAAAATCGTGAAAACCATCTGGCGGGGAAAAAGCCGGGAAGAGATAAAAAGGGCCTTGCTTCTCGAATTTCCTTATGAAGCCATAGACTCAATAATGCGAAGCTTTGAAGGCACCGAGTTCAGTTATTGCTTTAGTGTTTTTGTTTTGAAAAAAGAGGAGCAGTAAATGGCTTCTTTGGAACGTTTTCTCTTCAAAATAGGATTGTTGCTAATTCTTGTTTCGATTATCCTATACGCCTTTAAGAAATTCGGGCTTCAATTAGGAAGGTTACCAGGTGATTTTAGGTTCTCGAAAGACGGATTCGAATTCTGGTTTCCTTTAACGAGCTCTTTACTTATAAGCGGGGTCATAACGGGTATTTTCTGGCTTTTCAACCTTCTCGGAAAATTTTTCAAGTGAACAAATCCCTTATCTTCTTTTTTTCCAGTTCAGGTATCTTGAATACGTCTTTGTAATCTTCTAAGAATTCCAGGATGCTTTCAGGCGTAGTAATGTCATAATCTTTCCATAATACAGAGATTACCTTTGAGGGAAGCCTTGTTTCCAAAGATAGCTTGAGAATGGAGTCAGGAAACAGGGATTTCACTTCTTCGAGCTTTGATATTTTTCCTTGTTTTAGATATTCCAATGATTTGCCAACAACAGCGGATCCTATCCCTTTTAGTTCTGATAGATTTCTAATGTCTTCTTCATCGAGCCTTTCCTTGGGGTGATTTCTTATAATTCGCGCAGCAAAACGATAAGTCCTTATCTTGAAAGGATTTTCACGCATGATTTCAAGAAGCCTTGCAAGCACTTCAAATTGACGTGCCAGATCAAGTTTTAAAAGAGTATTTTTCTCGTTTCTTTCCATCATTCTCCCTTCTCTGATATTATACTATCGGGGGTAGTAAAATGCTAATTAGGGCTTTTTTGGGTATCTTCTCTGGCTATTTTATCGGCAGTATTTTACCCGCTTATTTTTTGACGCTCTTTTTGACCGGTCAGGATATAAGAGAAAGGGGAACAGGACACGCCGGTACCACGAACGTGTTAAGAGAAGTTGGGCTGATACCCGGAATGCTGACCGCAATTATAGATGTTCTTAAAGGTATTGCTGCTCTCTTATTCGCGAGAAGTATTCTTGGATTGCCTGAAACAATAGCCTTTGTCAGTGGATTTGCCGCAGTGCTGGGACATGTCTTCCCCTTTTATCTTCACTTCCGTGGAGGGCGAGGAGCGGCGACAACAACCGGTTTACTTCTCTATTTTCTCTTCAGGCTCATTCCTGATTACGAGCTGTTTCCTTTACTTTCTGATCTGGGCTTTCTTCTTGCACTGATTGGCTCTGTAATCCTGATCGCCAGAGAGGAAAATATGCTCGCAATTGTGATAATACCTGCATTCAGTTTCATCATGCTCTTTCGCTTTTTTACAGAAATTGAATCTTTCTATATATTGACTTGCAATATATATATTTTCGTTATCAGTACCCTAAACATCAGGAAGTACAACCTTTTAAAGCTTGAAAATGAAAATTTCAGGTTGTGGAGAGTGCTCATAAGACCCTTTGCCTTCTCTTTCCCGGCGCTCAGTTTCTTCATACCAGTTGAAAGGCTCATACTGCTGATAGGCGTTACCCTCGCTTTATTTGCTTTTCTTGATATTTCAAGGCTTCTCTTGCCAGGAGCCCAAAAGGTCCTCAATGGGCTTTTTCCACAGATGTACAAGCGTTCAGAAAAAGAAAGAATTTCAAGCATTACAGGATTTCTGCTCGGGGTTTTCATAGCTTTCCTGCTTTTTGATCAAAAAACAGCCGTTGCCGTTGTTAGTTTCTCCATTTTTGGTGATATGAGCGCAAAAATCGCCGGTAAATTATTTGGAAGAAGGAAAATATTCGGCAAAACCCTTGAAGGAAGCCTGGCATTTTTAACGGCAACTTTTGTGCTTTCGTATGTGCTTTCTTTGTATGCATTTGTCCCTTTCTGGCTATCACTCACGGGCGGTGTTGTTGCCACGATAGTTGAGCTGCTACCCTTACACATTGATGATAACGTCTCTGTCCCATTGCTATCTGGCCTCGTTATGTACCTTTTTAGCTGATATAATATTAATACCATTTTTCTGGGGGGATTGTTTTGAAAGCGATGATTCTTGCAGCGGGCAGGGGAACAAGGGTAAAGCCTATCACCAACCATATTCCCAAACCATTGATACCGATAATCGACAAACCTGTTGTAGAGTTTCTGGTTGAACTGCTGGTAAAGCATGGCATCAAAGAGGTGATGCTCAACATATCTCACCTCGGCTGGAAGATTCAAGAATTTCTTGGTGATGGATACAAATATGGGGTTCACATTGGCTATTCCTTTGAGGGGCATTTTGATGCCTCAGGCAATCTCATAACAGAACCCATAGGCTCCGCTGGGGGTATGAAGCGGATACAACAGAGATATGGATTTTTTGACGAAACCTTTATAGTGCTCTGCGGTGATGCTATTGTGGATCTCGACATAACAAAGGCCCTTGATTTTCACCGTTCACATAACGCAATGGCTACAATTATTACCAAAGAAGTATCCTCAGAAATGGTATCAAATTACGGTATAGTCGTAACAGACGACGAAGGTCGCATCAAGAGTTTTCAAGAAAAGCCTTCAGCTAAAGAAGCGCTTTCAAGAATTGCAAATACCGGCATATACATTTTCGAGCCTGAAGTGCTCGAAAATGTACCCGATAACACCTTTTACGATATAGGGAGCCAGCTTTTCCCTGCCCTTGTAAAAGCAGGGGCTCCGATTTATGCGGTCAATATGGATTTTCAGTGGCTTGATATCGGCAGAACGTCAGATTATTTAAAAATCCTTGAGAAGGCTCTTAAAGGGGAAATCAACGAATTTGAAATCCACGGGAAAAGGCTTTCGGAAGGATTATGGATTGGTGCAGGCACTAAAATAAATCCTGAAGCAAAACTCGTTCCCCCCGTATGGATTGGGCCCGCCGCTGTTATAGAGGAAGGTGTTGAAATTATTGGCCCGGCTATGATCGGTGCAAATGCTTTTATTTCAAAGGGCACAGCAATAAAGAATAGTTATATAATGGACTATGTGAAACTGCTACCGGGGATTACCTTTGAAAAGGTGCTAATAAGCCCGGAGTATTTCGTGAAGCTCAACGGCGAAAGTGGAAGGATATCCGGTAGTTTTTACGGTGATTTTGTAAAGGATGTGAGGAGTGAACCATGAGTGATTTTGCAGTCAGGTTCGCTACAGAGACAGAACTAGCATTTTGCTCCGGTATCGATGGCGAACTTCCAGAGGAGTTGCTGAAAGAGAAAATGCGAAAGAACGAGTTGATAATATCGACGCAAGACAATCAGCCTGTGGGTTATCTAAGGCTTGAATACCTGTGGCATAAAGTTCCTTTTATCGGTCTGATATACGTGCTCCGCGAATATAGAGGGCAAGGTTGCGGCAGGGAAATGCTCCGCTTTCTGGAAAGATATTTGAGAATGAAGGGGTATTCTTTTCTTTTGAGCTCATCACAGGCCAATGAACCCGAACCCCAGCATTGGCACAGAAGTTCCGGTTTCTATGAATGTGGCATGATCTCTGCCTTAAACAGGGGAAGAGTTGGCGAAATATTTTTCAGAAAAGACTTAGATGATTGAAAGGGTGAGGCATATATGACAGGTTTTCTTGCAATTATTGGGGCTCTATTTTTACTCTATCTGGCTATCAGGCATTTCCCGGCTCTTGTAGCAGTTGGTGCCGGCCTTGGGGTTGTGATCATCGTTATTTTCGTGATAGTGGGCATCGCCATAGTATTTTTGCCCCTATTGCTGATTTTGGGGCTTGTATTGTTGGTAGCAAGGCTTCTGACACGTTGATTGCAAGGCAAAGGAGGGAGCATCAATATGAAAAATTCCGTTATCCTTCTTGTAAGCAGGAACAGGATCTTTGGAGTATATCTCAAAAGGCTCATTGAAAGTTGGGGAAGCCCGGCTGTTTTCACCGTGTCAGAAGCCGGAGAAATTGCAGAAAAGATAAGGCAGTATACACCTGACCTTGCGGTGATAGACATTCAGAACGAAGAAGACAAAGATCTTTTAGAGCTGGAGGTCTTGCTTAAAGAAAACCACAATATCCACTCAGTATTGCTAATCCCGGATGAGCTAATAGATATATTGATAGAAGATTCCGATGAAATGCCCTTTGGATTCGTTCCCAAACCCTTTGAGGAGAACATTTTAAAAATAAGTATTCTGGCTGCGCTCAGAATTTCAAAAGCTCAAAGAGAGCTTCAGGCAGATGAAGAGTTTCTCTCGACAGTTCTTGAATGCATGAAGGAGGCGGTTATTGCCATTGACGACGCCGAGAATATTGTCATGGCAAATCCCCGGGCTGAAGAATTGCTTTCAAAGAAAATATCTGAATTCATCGGAAAAAATTTCAGAGATGTTTTCGTTTTCAGGGATTTTGAAGAAAAAGAAGGGGTAGAACTCATTACGCGCGAAATTCCCTTTGAAGGATACCTTGTTGCCAATAAGAATATACCTGTATCCGTTAATTATTCGCAGGTTAGAGGAAAAAACTTCCACGGCTGGCTCATAACCATGAATGACATATCTGAAAGATTTCAGTCCAGAAAAAAGCTTGAAGAGAGTTACAAGCACCTTGAAAAGACCTTAATGGGGACAGTAAGGACAATAAGCAAAATAGCAGAAAGCAGAGACAGCTACACGGCAGAGCATCAACAAAATGTAGCTGTAATATCTGCAGAAATCGCGAAAAGGCTGGGCTTTTCAGAAGACAGAACTAAATGGCTTTACATAGCAGCGCTTTTGCACGATGTCGGGAAGGTTTCAGTGCCTTCCGAGATTCTCTCAAAGCCTGCAAAATTGAATCAGTTTGAAATGGAGCTTGTGAAGCTGCACGCTGAAAATGGATATCAAATATTGAAAGATATTCCCTTCCCACTGGAAATCGCCGAAATCGTCAGGCAACATCATGAGCGCCTGGATGGCTCCGGTTACCCGATAGGCCTGAAAGGCGATGAAATACTGCTTGAGGCACGTATATTGGCTGTTGCAGATGTGTTAGATGCCATAACCAATCACAGGCCTTATAGACCTGCTCTCGGGCTCAATGTAGCCCTTGACGAACTGGAAAAAAATAAAGGTAAGCTCTATGATGCCCGAGTTGTTGATGCATGCGTAAAAGCTCTGGAAGAAGGCAATCTGGTGATTGGTTCATTAAAAGAAAATGATGAGCCTTACTAAAGCTGGCAAATTTTGGTGATTTCTTCGGCAATTCTATGTGAAGGGAGAATCACATTCGCACCACCGAGTTCTATGGCTTTCTGAGGCATTCCGAAAACCACAGCAGTTTCTTCTGATTCCGCTATTGTATAGCCGCCCGCCTTTTTGATACGTGCCATGGCATTTGCTCCATCATCTCCCATGCCAGTCATAAGAACTCCTATTGTCTTTTCGCCGAAAACTTCAAGAACCGCATCCATCATCACGTCAACTGAAGGCATGAACATGTGTTTTGGAACTTTCGAAAGGTGGATAGCGTACTCGGTGTCATTTAGTTTTTTCAGTTTCAAATGGTAGCCGCCTTTGCCAACATATACCATACCTGGCTTTACCGGTATTCCCTCTTCCGCTTCAACAACTTTGAGTTTGCAATTTTTATCAAGCCTTTCCGCATAACCCCTTGTAAAAGAAGGAGGCATGTGCTGAACCAGAAAAACGGCGGCGTTTATGTTTTCCGGCAACAAGGGGAGGACATCATAAATGCTTTTTGGACCTCCTGTCGATATACCAATTGCAACAGCGTAAAACTCCCCAGGAAACGCCTTTTCTCCTGATGAAGATTTAACCTCCGTTTTTTTCTTTTTCAGAAGCTTCAAAAGAGGTGTGCTTTTTGAATAATGTGCCGCAGATTTTACTTTGGAAATGAGTTCTTCCCTTATATCCATGATTGAAATGGTGCTTTTCTCAGGCTTAGGGACATAGTCGAAGGCACCGATTTCCAGAGCTTCTAAAGCCTCCTGTGAATTTTCCTGAGTTACAATCGAAACCATTATGACCGGAGCAATTGCATTCTCAACAATTTCTTTAAGAGCTTCAAATCCATCTTTTTCTGGCATGATAACATCCATAGTAACCACATCGGGATAAAGTTCTTTAGCCATTTCAACGGCTTCAAAACCATTTCTCGCTAACCCTATTACTTCAATATCCGGGTCGGATTCAAGCAGTGTTTTCAAAAGCCTGCGGGTGAGGGGGGGAATCGTCAGCTATCAGCACTCTAATTTTTTCCATCAGAATTCTCCTTTTTATATTTTCTTATGCTCGCACTTACTTTTTTGGCCTCATCAGCCATAAGGAGTTTTTCTGGTTTTAAAAGGAAGACAGCCCTGTTTTCGATTCTTGCCGTGGCTTCGATAAAACGGGCGATTTCAGTTTCTTCGAAGCTCGCCGAAAGCGGTACAATTTCCTCCTTTGACAATGAATATATACCCAGAAGCTTGCTGGTTAGCAATCCAAGCATTTTGCTTTTCCCGTATTCAATTATAACAAGCCTGGTTAATTCTTCATGTACATCAAGAGAAAATAACCTGCCCGTGTTTATAACAGGTACTATATTTCCGAGCCTTTCAACGACACCAGCCAAAAAAGCTGGCGAGCGGGGGATTTTGGCAATATCCTTTTTGTTTTTCAACTCCAGGATATATTTCACATTCAGTCCAAAAATCCATTCGTTGATACCAAAAAACAGATATTTTTCTTTTATAGCTTCGTTATGATTTTCCACAGCTACTTCACTCGCTTTCTCTACTTCAGAAGCAAAATTCACTATCTCTTTATCCAGAAGGGCATCAGGTGAAAGTATCAGAGTCAATGTGCCATCAGGGGAGCTGTAGGTTCCTGAAACTTCGGTATGATTTTTACGCCTGACATACGCAGGAGCCGGTTTAATGCTTTCTTCTGACAACCTGACAATTCCAACCGCTTCTTCCACCTGAAAAGCGACAGTGTTTTCTTTGCTTCTTGTAACGAGCATTTTCTTTATGCCTTGCCGCTTCATGCCGAGAACCCCTGCTGTATCCACAACGGGGATAACCGATTTCCGCCACTTGACAATCCCGGAGATGCCTGGTGGCGGATTGGGAACTTCCCTGGGCTCCAAAGCCCCCGTTACCTCGATTACCGCTTCCAGCGGGAACGCAAACTCCTTCCCGGCAATATTGAACGCAAGGTATCCTCTCTCTTTTTGTTTGGCTCTGGGTGATGTGGGTGTTTTCCTTGAAAGCGCGCTTTGCTTTAACCCCTCTTCCTTTTTGGCTTTGACAAGCTTTTTTGCATCGAGCAACCTTATTTCTCTATCATTCTCTATGTATATCCCCCTGATCAGCTCTTCTGAGGTTTCCTTGAAATTCTCTTCACTCATAGCCACTATTCCTTCCCTGCTTGTAACAAGAAAACCAACATATTCTCCTAAATTGCACACAACAAGCTCTTTTGAAGGAACTGCCGGGGCTCTGTTAAAGAGCTTTTGATGCAGATCAATTACAGGTATGAATCGACCTCTGAAATTTGCCACGCCTGCTATGTATTCCGGCGTGAGGGGGACTTTGAAAAGTTCAGGGACTTTCAATACCTCTTCCACTCTATTCAATTCAACGGCAAACAGGTTTTCACCAATAGAAAAAAGAAACAATTTCTCAGTCATAATACCACCTCGAGCTACCATTTGGAGCGAAGTTCATCAGAAACGGCTGCGATTTCTTCAATCGATTTTGTCAGTTCTTCCATACCTCTGGCTTGCTCCCTGGCAGCTTTTGAAGTTTCTTCGATAGCCGAAGCGCTTTCAATCGCAGAGCTATTTATCTGCTCCACGGATTTCTGTACCTGTTCCATAGCACTTGCTATTTCAGCTGACATTGAGTTTATTTTTCCGAGTTTTTCTGATAGGTTAGCGGTAATAACCTCTACTTCGTCCAAAGATTTGATCAACTTTTCCGATTTGAGTGCTTCTGCTGCAACTATCCTGCTGTTATCGGCCACTTCAAAGTATGCCTTATCAACTTCTTTCTGTATGGAGTAAATCGCCGATTCTATCTCTTCGCTGTTTTTGGCGGTTTCGTTAGCAAGCTCCCTTATATCTGATGAAACAACCGAAAAACCTTCGCCCGGTTTTCCAATTCTTGCCGCTTCAATGAATCCTGTAACAGCAAGCATGTTCGTTTGAGTGGATATTTTATCGATTTTTCCTACATTTTTTGTTATATCGCGTGTTACGCCGGATAAGCCAAGCAAATTTTCCCCTATGTTCTCAAAAGCCTTAACAGATGTGTTTACTCTGTTTATAAGGGCTTCTACTTTCTTTTTGTTTGATAGAACTACTTCCAGAAGCTTTTGCATCATATTCATATCATCGGCAATCGTTCTGTCAAGGGATGTCAGCAATTCCAGAGTTTCTTTGCCCATTTTTTCCATCTTCTCTATTTGATGTGAAAGTTCAGAACTGGAGTAACTCAGCTGATTAAGGGCGGTGCTGATTTGCTCAGAACTCGCCGATGCCTCGTCGATATTTGCCGAAAGCTCTTCAGCAGCAGCTGCAAGAATTTCCGCAGCTCTTTGGGGATTAGCTGTGCCCTTTAAATCAGCAGAAAGCTCCACCAGCTCCTGGGCAGCTAAGGTAATCTCAGAAAGAGCCTTTACCTGTTCGTCTATTGATTTCGAGGATTCTTCAGCGGCTGCGCTCAATTCTTCAGACGCAGTAGCTATTCTTTGAGCACCGGCAAGGAATTCGCTGGAAAATGTGCTTATTCTATTAATTGATTGAGCGGAAAGCTTCAGGTGCTCCACCAGTGTGTTGTATTTATCGATTATATCCCCGAATTGCTCTGTAATTTCTTTGCTATTTTCCACATCTTTCATTGTATCGGAAACAATTGCTTCTATGCTTTTCACGACTTCGCCTATGGTATTTTGGATTTCGTCTGCCCTTTTCGAAACTTCTATGGCGGTTTCTTCAGCCATCTCTGAGAATTTTCTGATTTCTTCAGCAATAACGCCAAAACCCGCACCGTGTTCTCCTGCCCTTGCAGCTTCAATAGCTGCATTCAGTGACAGAAGTCCAATCTGATCAGCAATTTCCGCTACCGTGGAAACTATTTCTTTAACACTGTCGCTTCTTTCGCTCAACCTGCCCACGGTTTCTGCGGAAACCTCGTTTCTCTTTGAAACTTCAGTCAGGGAGCTGATTACTGTGCTAACATCTTCTATCATTGCATTTACCCTGACCTGACTTAACTTGGAGCTTTCAAAGATATCATCGATCATGTTCAGGATCTCTTTGATGTTTTTGTTTACCTGATTTATCGCCACCCTTGTTTCTTCGGCAGCTGACGATGATTGTTCCGCCCCCGCAGCTATTTGCATCATTGATCTATTGAGTTCTTCGCTGGCTGAGCTTATTTCTTGAACGCTTGAAAGGAGTTCTTCCGTTGCGGAAGAAATGCGCTCCGAAGCTGCAAGGCGCTTTGCTTCATTGCGCGTTCTGGCGCGTTCTTTAGCCTTTTTTTCAATTTCGTGCTTTGTATGACCTGAAATCGCTTTGTTTGTTACATATGTACCCGGAGTTTCGAGCTTCTTTTTTTCCGCCATTTTTTCACCCCCGCTACTCTTCTATTTTTATGCAGTTCTTCCCGGAAGATTTTGCCATATATAGAGCCTTATCTGCCTTCTCAATAATATCGTATAAACCCATTCCTTCTTTCACAGCTGCAAGACCTGTGCTAAAGGTTATCTGGAGATTCAGGCTCAGTAGCTTGTTCCAATCTATCTTTGCAAAGTTTTCTTTTAAGCGCTCAACGATTCTCCTGGCTTCGTTAATCCCGGCTCCCGGAAAAACCACCAAAAATTCTTCGCCCCCGTATCTGCATGCCATATCTGTTTCCCTTAAAGAATCAGAAACGGCCTTCCCAAATTCCCTGAGGGCTTCATCTCCTACATTGTGCCCATAGGTGTCGTTTACCGATTTGAAATCATCAATGTCAAGCATGCCTATGGTAAAAGGAATTTTAGTCCTTTCATGCAGCATAAGCAATTCTTTTATTTTCATGATACCACTGCGCCTGTTGAATAAAGATGTGAGGAAGTCAATTGTCGATGCGGTCTTTTGTTCCCAGAAATTATTGAGGGTTGATGCCAGCAGGCTGAGGCTTTCTAATGCATAATCCATAAAACCTTCAAGCGATGATTTATTTTCAGCCCCCTCAATTAAGACCAATCCATTTTCCTCGCCATTGACTTTCAGTGGAAAAGATAATGCCTGGTCGAATTCGATGGGTTCGAGTTTCGATGATATTCCGCTATAGTGCCATCTGGAAGGTGTGAGTGGTTTCAACAGCCTGCCAATGAGCAGTTTCTTCAACTCATCAGTGGAATTGCCAATTTTTGGAAGGCTATATATCCTTCCTCCAACAGGGGAAATGAGCAACCACAGTATCGACTTAAAATTCACAAAATCTTTGATCAAGTCGGTCGTATATGCGATAACCCTATCTTCGTCCTCTATATTTTTGAGCAATGAAAGCAATTCTCTATTTATTGCCTCTATTTTCAATTTTTCCTCTAATATATCCGAAAGCTCCCCAAAAGGTATTTCGTGGGTTTTGTATATATCTCTGTGCCATCCGCTGTGAAATGTGCTTTTGGCGGCAAATTCCATGATCCTTTCAATTAGTCCCTTCAAGTTGCTGCTCTTTTTTAAGAAAAGGTTAGCACCGCTTTTTTTGGCCCAGAATTCGTTTACGAAATCCGATGTGCCTGTGAGTATCAGAATACCCACATTCTGAAAACTTGAATAGCTTCTGATAAGTTGGGTAAGTTGTATCGCGTTCATCCTTGGCATTAAGTAGTCCGTGACAAGAACATCTGGCAAAAAATGAAAAAATCTGTTCAAAGCGTCGATACCATCAACGGCTGTTTCCACAGTGAATCCCGCTTTTTCGAGCGCAGTCTTCAGAGTATTTCTCCACATAGTGCTGTCATCAACCACAAGAACTTTGTTTTTCACCATCAACCCCTCCTGAATTTTTCGATCGGGCATTAAATTATGTTTAACAGGGCATTCAAATCAATGAGTAATGCGAGCCCTTCTCTGCCAAGAGAGATAGCGCCACTGAATACTCCCTTCAACAATTCTGGCAGGTGCTTGACAAGAAATTCTCCTTCTGAGAGGATTTTATCAATGACAAGTACCATTTCTTCGCCGTTTCTATCATAAATCAGAAAGGCAAGGGAATTTCTATCTGAATTCTGAAGCGAATTGCTTTTCTTTATTCCGAAGCACTCCGAAAGGTGTACAAGCGGGACGCTTCTGCCTTCAAGGGATAGCAGTGAATAAGTTCCATAATCTGCTATCTTTGAAGGATCAAAGCTCAGCGTTTTCGAAATCTCATCGGACTTAATGGCAAATTTCTGCCCTGACACCTCAAAAATAATGCATTTCACTATTGAAAGCGTTAGCGGAATTGCCAGGGTAAAGGTGGTGCCTTCACCGCTTTTGCTGTTGACCATAACATGACCGCCCATGTTTTCGACAGCCTTTTTTACAGCATCGAGCCCCACACCCCTACCGGAGATTTTTGAAACCCTGTCTTTCGTGCTAAATCCGGGCAAAAAAAGATAATTCAGAATTTCGCTGTTTGAAAGCTTCTCCAACTCTTCGGGAGTTGCTATACCTTTTTCGATGAGCTTTTCCTTAACTGTTTCAACAGAAATGCCCCTCCCATCATCTTCAACAGCAATGAAGATGAAGCCTCCTTTGTATTCAGCTCTAAGGGTGATATTTCCTTCTTCCTGCTTTCCCAGCTTTATCCTCTCCTGAGGGGGTTCTATTCCATGGTCTATTGCGTTTCTTAAAAGATGCGTGAGAAGCGGAACAAAGTTATCTGAAATGTCTCTGTCAATTTCTACGTTTGTTTTTTCAATATGAAGGAGCACTTTTTTCCCCTGATTTCGTGCGAAGTTCCTTGCGGTTAGCCTGAAACGGCTGAAAAGCTCATCGGCCTTAATTGCTCTTACAGAAATTACAGTCCTGCTCATAGCAGAGCTAAGCTTTTTCAGATTCCTGATGAGCTTTTTCTGGCTTTCAGCTATTTCTGATTGCTCCAGGGAAAGCACAAGGTTTGAAAGCTCCGAAATCTGGTTTAGCATGGTGTCTAACTTTTCTCGTTCGACTCTCAGGTATTTCTCCTTTTCGGTATCTTCATCTTTTTCTTCAGGCTTTTCAAAAGAAGGGCCAACGGTGCTTTTGATAAAGGTTTTTTTGAGCAACCCCATTGCATTTTTGAGCCTTCGGGAGTCCCCCTTTTCAAGGGCATACACAATTTCATCCACCAATTTACATTGCTCAACTTTTCCAGCTTTTTCCAGTCCCTTTTTGGCGTTTTCGGCAAGCTGCTTCAGTTGATGGGGCGCTAAAGAACCTTCTTCTATAAATTCCAGAAATTGGTTCAATATATTTTGTGATGCTTTCACTGTTTCAATAGAATTATCAGAGGTTTTGCCAGATCTTTTCAGGAGACTTTCGGCTTTCTCAAAGAGTTCCTCTGTTTCAGAAAGTTTTTCGGGACTATCAGCAGCGGTTTTCAACGCATTTAGTATCTGGAATAGCTCATCAAGTCTATTTTGAATATAAGAAGAGCCGTAAGCCTGCGTGCGTTGAAAAAGCTCTTCAAGGGAGTGTGCGATTTTGTTGATAATGGAAAGGTGATCTCTTCTAATGCCCGGTGTTACCATGTTCATAACCAACGAGGAATCTCCTTTTATCGTGTGAAAATGCCTCATAATCTCTTTTAGCTTTTCGGTGGAGAAATCGTGCTCAATTTCAAGAAGAAGCTGTTCTGTTTCCGTTAAATGCATGTTCAGCTCTTCAAAAAATTCGGAAAGAAATTCTTCCGCAAGCTTTCCATCAGGTTCAAATGACTTTTCCGGAGTTTCTGCCTTTATTAAATCAGTCAATCTGCTCTTTATCTCTTCCAGCTTTTTTGTACCTTTTTCACTTGTTAACGATTCTTCTATTTCATCAGCTATGTCCGTTTCCCCGAGGTCATGAAGGAGCTTTTTTACCTCTGGGAGGAGTTTCCTGTTGTTTGAAACTTCGTCAAGTAATTTTAATAGCTTGCTTATTGCCTCTTCTCTTTTCACAATCTCACTCCCCAAGGGCAAGTTTGGTACTCTCAACAAGCATTTCTGGATCAACGGGTTTCACAATATAGAAATCTGCCCCGGCCTCTATTCCTTTACGCTTATCTTCGGGCCTGTCAAGAGTGGTTATAACGATTATAGGAAGCTCCTCAAAGGCTTCGCTCTCCCTTATTTTTTTTATCATTGTAACGCCATCCATTCCCGGCATGTTCAAATCGGTTATCAGGCAGTCAAAATCACCATGAAAAAAGAGTAAGTCTAATGCTTCCCCTCCATCTCCCGCTTCAAAAACCTCAAATCCGGCTGATTTTAGAATATATGAATGAAACTTGCGTGTAATAGGTGAATCATCTACAAGCAGTATTTTGGGCATCCTATCACCCCTCTGGTTTCATGTATACATGAACACCTTCTATTTTCTTCATTGTGAAGGCCTGTGTAATCCTGCTCAGGAATTCTGAAGCTCCCAAAAAAATGTATCCTCCGGTATTTAGGATGAAGTAAAAATTCTCCACAATCTGTCTCCTATTTTCCATGGGAAAGTACATTAAGACATTTCTGCAAAATATAAAATCGAATTGTCCAAGCTCCATTAACCCCCTGCCGTTTTTAAGGTTTAGATGGATAAATTTCACTCTTTTCCTCGGGGCATCTTTTATCAGAAAACCCTCCGGAAGTTTTTCGAAATACCTTTCCAGATAAGCCTTTGGTACGTCTTTTACGGCTCTGGCATCATAAATCCCCGCCTTTGCCTTTTCAATTGCTGTCATGTCTATGTCAATCCCATAAATCTCAAAATCAAATCCCTTCGGTAGCATTTCTAATCCAATAATGGAAAGGGTATAAGGCTCTTCGCCCGTTGAACTTCCAGCTGAAAGAATTCTTATTTTCCTCTTTTTTTCAGCAATTTCCGGCAAACATGTTTCCCCAAAGATCCTTAACTGATCAAATTCCCTGAAAAAATATGTTTCGTTTATGGTGATGAGGTTGATGAGTTTCTGGATTTCAATCCCTTTCTTGTCAAATATTTTGAGGAATTTTATGTAATCTGAAATCGAAGAAAGCCCGAGATCTTCAACCCTCTGGATTACCCTGCGTTTCAAAAAAAGCAACTTGCTATCATCCATATATATTCCACATTTTCTAAAGATCAAATTTCTCAATTCCCCGAATTCATGCACGTTTAGTTCCAATTCACTCACTCGCTTTTTTTATCGCCTCTTTTGCTATTTCTTTTAATTCTTCTGAGGGGAATTTAGATAAATTTTCCTTAATGGCTTCTATTCCTTCCTTTGAATTTATGAATGCCAGAGCTTCGATGGCGCCTATTTGCTCAAAGAAATCATCGCTATCGAGCAGGGAAATCAATTTCTGTTCATAATCCTTACAGCCCGTTTGGCCAAGAAGCTTGATCGCTTCGTATTTACTTATGGAAGGGATCTTACCTCGGGATAGATCCCATATCGCTGAGCACAGCTCTCTTTTTTTTGAAGGTTCCAGCTCTTTGTTAAAAGTAACGTAACTCTTTATCAGATCGATAATCTCATTGTGAAAGCTTTCTCCCTTTTTCTTCACCAGTCTTAATAACATCTGGAAATAGTCTCGATATGGGAACTTTACAGCAAATTTCAGATATGGGACGAGAAAAAAATCCGGGAAATACTCGGGATCTGGAAAGGCTTTATTCACTTCCCTAAAGATAGCTTCGTCGCCGATCTTCATAAGGGACTCAAAGCAGGCGACTATCAAGAAGCTATCTCTAGCCTCTTTCAGAATTGAAAGCACTTTTGGGGCGTGATCGTGAGCTTCAAAATCGCCGAGGGCTTCTATTGCAGCGATTAGATTATTCGTGTCACTGTCATCGAGTGCTAATGAGATAATATCGATGGTTTGAGGGTCATTCATGAGTATCAGCGTGTCTAGTGCGAGTTTCCTAATATGCTTGTCTTTATCCTTAACTTTTTCTTTTAGCACCGGGATCGCAGCTTTTTTGTGATGTGCCAGGATGACCACTGCAAGATCTCTCAAGTACAACCTATCTTCCTCGAAGAGAGTTGAAACAGCTCTTGATACTTCAGGAACATCAAACTTCTTCAAAGTTTCCACGATCGCTTCAGAAACCAGCTCGTTTTCTTCCTTTCTAAGCATTTCAACGAGAATATCGGAAAGGCTGAAAAGATTCCGGTCTCTAACAATTCTTATAGCTTGCAGCCTTTCAAAAGGACTTTCGGAACCCAGGAGAGACATAATTCGCTCTTTGTTCATTCTGGACCTCAACTCCTGTCACAATTTTGATATAATGATTATATCATAGTTGAAAATTGAACTTGGAGGTTATTAAATGAAAATACTGTTCATAGATGATTCGCGACTTTCAAGAAGAATCACTTCAAGGTATTTAAAACTGTATTTTCCTGAAGCTGAAATTCATGCCATTGGTCCAGAAGATTTTGAAGGCATTCTTGAGAGTATCCAGGAGTACCATATAGTGATAACCGACCTGCTCATGCCGGGAATTTCTGGTGAAGAGGCGATAGAGAAAATATCCAGCAAATCTCAGGATGTTTTTATCGCTGTCCTCAGTGCTAATGTTCAGGAAAAAACAAGGGAAAAAATGCGGCATCTTGGGGTACAGCTATTTCTTGGAAAGCCGTTGACTGAGGAAAAAATGATTGCTTTGAAGGAGGCATATTATGCCAGAAGAAAAAATCCTTAATAGTTTGAAGGAAATATTAAGCCTTGGCGCAAATCAGGCTAAGAGGGTTCTTGAAGAGTTATCAGGAATGACCGTGGAGTTGCGGATAAAAGAAATACATAAAGGTGTATTTGGGAAGAAATTTGAAAAACATTATTTCCTGATGCGCCAGAGAGTAAGCGGAGAAGCATTTAATGCGAATTTTTATTTCTCTATGCTTGGTACGGAGTTTTTGAAATTTCTGGCCACTCTTGAATCCTTTGATGTGGTTAAGGATTATCAGGAATATGACCTGGTGGATTCATTTCTTGAAGTGGGAAATATCATCTCCGGTAATATCATAGCGGTGTTTGCAGATTTTTTGAAACTGGAACTTGAGTATGAACTTCCCGCCATGGTGACCTTTGAAATGGAACCGGAGCTTATGGATAGGGAATTTTTCTTCACAAAGATATATTTCGAGATAAAGGAAATCGAAGTTCAAGGGTATTTGCTTCTGGCATTCAGCGAAGAGACGTATTCGGCAATCGTAAAAAGGCTGGAGGAGATAATGGATGGCTGAAAGGCTCATAGATTCCCTTACATCCGCCATTGTGGAGATAGATAACAAAGGTAATATACTTCTGAGAAATTCACGCTTTGAGGCCAGCTTTGGCAAAATTTCAAATATCTTTGAAATCATAAACAAAAGTTTCTGGAATATTTTGATGGATGCCATAAAAAAGCACTATCCCCTTGCATTTTATGATAAAAGGCACAGAAGAATACTGCAGAATAGCCGTGAATATTACTCTCTTTTCCTTTCACCGACTAAGAAAGGAACCTTTGTCGTTGAATTCCACAGGAGAAACCTTGAAAACATAAAAGATGAACTCGTGGAAGAAAGTCATGAAAAAGGAAACATCATCAGAAAAATCGAACTCGAGTTTCTCACTATCTTAAACAGGTTCTTAATAACGCGAGGAGCTTGCTTCGGGTTAGCATGGGAAACCGGGAAGAAGCTTTTTGAGGCTGGTGTATTAAGCGGTTTTAAGCTCACCGGAAATGACGGAAGCAACGAAGAAAATAAGTATTTGGGTAGCCTTAAAGAGCCTATTGTTAAAAATAAAATAGAGAGTTGCTTTGAATCAATGGTTCTTGAATACAGCCTCAGCGAAGAAACTGAGATTTCTTTCAAACTTCTTGCAGACTTTTGGATCAAATTGATAAACCTGTATGCTTCCATCTACAAGCCGACTGTACGAGCAACCGGGAACATTTCCGGTGAATCAGCTCAGAAGAGAAGCGAATTCATAAAGGAGCTTACCCTTAGAATACGCAATTATGTGGAAGATGCGGTCGGGGCGATCACAAGGTTTAGAAGGGAATTTTTCCGTAGTTTCGACGATAAAAACCTCAAAGAGCAATTTGATGAGCTGCAAAAAAGGTTAAACATATTGTGGGATATTCTGGTGATTTTTGACGAAGCGCTTTCAAATACAGTCTTAGATAAAGAAACAGACCTCCTAAACCTTATAAAAGATATCATTAAGGCTTTTAGAACAAAAATCCCCCCTACCATTAAGATTGAGTTATCACCAGATAATTGGAATCCCCATATCATTAAAGGGGATAAGGTAAAACTGGAAATCCTTTTTTCTACGCTTCTGGAATATGCATTGGATAACCTGAAAGAAAAAGACATTCCATCAGGAGAGATAAGTTTTACACTTTCAAGTGGTGAAAGCGAATACCTTGTAGTTATAAAGGACACCGGCAAAAAAATGCATAGAGAGAAAATAGAAAATATATTGAAAGTTCCAAAATCAATTGAAGAGGGGTACCAGAGTTTTATGCTTCAGGCAATTATCCTCCAGCAAAATATAAAGTTTTCAATAGAGGCAGAGGAAAAGGGAAACAGCTTTATTCTAATCTTTCCGAAAAACAGCAGTTCTTTGAAATGAAGGCTTCCCTATTGACATAAGCCGGAAGCTGTTGTAAAATTTTTAGCGTTGGGGACGTGGTGAAGATGGTTATCATGCCGGTCTGTCACACCGGTGGCCGCGAGTTCGAGTCTCGTCGTCCCCGCCATAAAAAGGGGTCAAAGGACCCCTTTTTTAATATTCCGCTTCGAATATAACCCTGACACTTTCCTGAAGATACTCAAGGATTTCTTTGATATCCTTCAAAGAGATACCTTCGTTTTTTTCGCCTTCAAAGGCAAAGCGCGGGTCCAGGTGTACTATCTGATGATCCCTGAAGTTCTTAACCTTCCTGATGGTTGCTTCTAATTCTTTCTCTTTATTTTCAAGCTTTTCCAGCGCTGAGGAGAGCTTTTTCCTGAAAGGCTTTAATACATTGCCGTACAGGAAAAGCCTTAAGTTCCTAAAAGTATAGCCACTGTTGAGAAGCAGCTTAACCGACCTGACGCACGCAATTTCGAAAAGAGCTGTTTTCACCGGAAGGTCATCAAGCTCTTCGAGAGCATCAACAATATTATTCAAAATCTTTATCTCCTCTGTAAAAACAGTTTTTCTTCTATAAAAGGCATCAACCGCTTCAGGCTTTAGTATACTTTCCAGTTTCATGATTGCATTATATCCGGTTGTTGTTAACATAGTATTATATGGTATTATTCGCATAGATAAATGCGCTTAATTTTAGATGTGCGTTTATAATTTCTTTTTGCTTTTGCAATCCATTTCACATCTTTTTATATTTTTTAGCGAATACAATGGAATAGTGCATATATCGATAATCAGGGGGTATTTTATGATTAGAAAAAAAGGGTTCTCTCTGGTGGAAATGCTTATCGTTCTTGCTGTGATGGCTACGTTGATTGCAACGATAACGCCTGTGGCCATGAATGCCATTCGCAAAGCAAAAGCCGTCCAGGTTGCTTTTAATCTGAAAGTGCTTACTGCAGGCATGGAAAACAAAATCCTTCTTGATTCAGAAGTACCAGAAAATATCAAAGTCATTGGCAGAGATATTGACGCAACAAGTTACGGAGTAGCTTATTCCGCTTCAGGCGGGCATTACGCAATAGTTGCCTTTACCACAAGCGAAGTTCATTTTGACTCGGTTAATGAAACTCTCAAAGATGCGACTGACACTTCTTCCGTAATCCCTGCCGATGCCCTGTATCTCCCGGGAGGCTTACAGGACGCCTCAAATGCAAAAGTGTTTTATAGAGTAGATTTTGACATATATTGAGAACTCGAAACAGAAACAGCCCCACAATGGGGCTGTTTCTGCGTTCAAGACGGGGAATCTTTCGAACAGGGGTGGGGTTAGCATGATTTCTATTTTATCGAGACATTGGGTTCATCGCCGATTATTGTAACAGGAAATAAAGATGATTAGCTTAAAAGAGTCTTACCAGTTTTACGAGCTTGTTTAGCTTTTGTGAGACTTTTTGTAATTTCTCCATAAGTTCCCTGCTCCCCTTGACTGAAAGGCCTTTTAATGACAGTATATTGTAGAATAAAAAATTTGGAGGGATATGATGCGTGTTGTATTAACACTTTCCGGACTCGAAAGCGAACAAAAAGTTTCTGAGGTGGCCGGTGCGGTTAAAAGGCTGCTAAATCGTGAAGCCTTGATGGAAGGAAACAAAGCAGTTATTGAGCTCGAATCGCTTGAGTTGCTGGAAGAGATTGATGTGGCAATAAGAAAGTTCGGTTGCAGCATTTTGAAGGTGGAAACGGAAAAATGAGGGTGGTTTATGCCACCCTTTTCCATCTGTTTGTCACCCAAGCATGCTTAATTACTTCAAAGGGTTTATGTTATTATTTCATAGGTGGGGGTGATATCACAATGAAAAAGCTGTACAAATCCAGGAAAAATAAAGTGATAGATGGCGTTTGCGGCGGACTGGCAGAGTATCTTGAAATAGACGCGACAGTTGTCAGATTGCTCTGGGCTCTTACGACTTTTATATGGGGAGCGGGCATTCTCCTTTATATCCTTGCTATGATAATCGTCCCCCGCGAACCTATCGAAGAAGAAACCAAAGAAATCTTTGAAGAAAAAGGGCAAAAAATCAGCGAAAAGCCATTGCATAACGAAAATATCGGGAAGATTTTAATAGCTTTTGTTGTGATAATTATCGGGCTTTTTTTGCTACTTCCGGGCACTTTCAGTGTTTTTTTCTGGAAACTCTTACTGGGCCTTATGTTAATTGCCGGTGGCGGCTTTATCATCTTCAAATCATTAAGAAAAGAGCAGGATTAATATGAGATTTGCCCTTGGCTTGTTTTTAATTTTTCTTGGTTTTTTTGTCGTTCTTGGATATTTTAGCCTCGGTTCTTTGCCCAATTTCATCGACAATTTTTCAGCAACATGGCCTTTGATTCTGGTATTCATCGGAATCAGTCTTCTTTCAGGAATTAAAGGCTTAAAATGGCTGAAATACGTCAATGCTCTTCTTATACTAGGTTATCTGTTCTTTCTCCTCCTTTGGCCTGCACCAATTAATTTCGCTTACCAATCGGGGGCGCAAGACCTGCTTACCAAGGAGACTTTGAGTGAAAATACTGTCGTTGAGCTTAATATAGATTCGAGCATTTGCACTGTAAACATTGAACGATTGGAAGGCACCATTGCCGGAAATTCAGTGGGGAACGTTGTATATGAAATATCTACCGGTAGCGAATTCTATATTCACGAAAGAGATCATGACGATACTATTCAGTACAACATCGGGACAGAACACAGCTGGCCCCAGCGGGGAAAGAATAGATTGAACATTAAGTTGCTTCCGGGCGTTCTTTACAGAATCATTCTGAAAGGTGGCGTACTCAAAGGCGGATTAGATCTATCTGGAATAATGGTGGACAGCATGACGATAAATGCTGGCGTAATGGATTTTGATATATCCCTTTCGGATGTGTATCCGATTTCATTAAAAACAGAAGGCGGTGTTGGTAAGTTTAACGTTTTTCTACCTCAAAACGCCAAAGCACAGGTTGAAATAAACTCCGGAATTAAAAAAATCACCGTACGCGGGTATAAAGAAACCACCGGCAGTGCAGGTGAAAAAATAATAGGCAGCATTTCAGCAAAATTGAAAAGTTTTTTGGAGTTCGATGCCGGAGTACTTTGGCTTAGCTTTTCAGACTAAAACTCTCAGGGCCTTGGGTTTAACACCTATCTTCAAGGGTATTGTGCCAATGATTTCCCCATCTATTTCAAACATGACCTTCCTTCCATCGGCCGAATAGATTTCTGCGTGTTTTGCTGGAATTTCAAAAACAGTCGGTACCGTGATATGTTGGCCTTTATATATCTTTGGAAAGTGGTACAGCAATCTCAACTTACTCATTCTTTCAATACCCATTACATCTATTTTGCCATCGTCTGGTATAGCCGAAGGGCAGGCTTTCATGCCACCGCCAAAGTATTTTCCATTTCCAAAGGCTACAAAGAAACAATTTATTGATTTTTCTTTTCCGTCAACGTTGAGTTTTAAAGAGTAGGTTTTTGTTTTTATAAATTCAATAAGAAAGGACATCAAGTAAGTTAGTTTGCCACGTACCTTTAGCTTTGAGTTGTTCATCCTTACAGTAACATCAGCATCAAAACCCGCGCCAACAACATTTATAGCATATCTTTTCTGTAATTTTCCTTCAAAGTCCTTATACTCAACTTCCAATACATCACTCAGAAAGACGTTATCCCCGGCGATTTTTTTTACCATGGCTCCATAGTTATTGGGGATACCGAAGGTTTTTGAAAAATCGTTCCCGGTTCCTACCCCTATCATGCCAACCGGTATCCCGGCTCCTGAAAGCATGATCCCGTTAACAACTTCGTTCAGTGTTCCATCGCCTCCAACACTGATTATTTTTCCATAACCAGTTGCCTGCTGTGCCATTTTTATGGCATCGCCCGGAGCTTTGGTAAATCTTTCGTCGTAATTCCCGAGTTCTTTTTTTAAAAGTGGCCGGATTTTCTCCCTGTAATCCTTTAAAGCTTTCCCATTTGAAGCCATAGGATTTATTATAACCAATACTTTCATATCACCACTCCCCTGTGAGCGATGAACAAATTGTATCATTTTACCTACCTTTTATCAATTCTTCTCAAAAGCTCATGTGCAATAAAGGAAGCAACATCTTCTGCAAAGGTACCGGGTCCAAACCCTGCATCATATCCCAATTCTTTTGCAAGCTCATGCGTTATTCTTGCGCCACCTGCAATAAGGATTACCTTCTCACGGATCCCTTCGGCTTCAAGGAGTTCCACAAGTTCTGTCATGTTTTTTATATGAGCATCTTTAGCTGTAACAGTTTGAGAAACGAGAAGTGCGTCTGCATTTAGCTCGATTGCCTTCGCAACGAAGTCCTCGTTGGAAACTTGACTTCCCAGATTGTAAGCATCAAACATTTCGTAACGTTCAAGACCGTAATGCCCCGCAAATCCTTTCATGTTCATTATGGCATCTATTCCCACTGTGTGTGCGTCAGTGCCTGTTGTCGCACCGATAACCACTATTTTTCTGCCTATATTTTCCTGTATAAAGGCATCTATTTCCTTCATGCTCATCTTTTTTACTGCGATTTTAGGTACTTTGATGGCTGTATAATCGACACTGTGTACACATTCACCGTATGCAACGAAAAAGGTAAATCCCGGGGTGAGCTCTTTCTGGTAAACAATCTGAGGATTGTTCAATCCCATTTTTTTCATGAGTAGTTTCGCAGTTTCAACCGCTTCCGGGCCAGCTGTAACAGGCAGAGTAAAACTGAGCTGAATTTTTCCGTCATTTATGGTATCTCCATAGGGTTTTACCGCTTTCAAATCAAGGGTTCTGTCAAAATCCCTTCTATCCATGGAATAGAGTCCACTCATCTGTTTTCACCTTCCAGCATTTTCGGTATGAACAGGTTGAAATAACTATTGGTTTTCTCAGCTACACCATCCAACCCCTTACCACCGTATCGGCTTCTCTCAATATCAGCGAAAATACCCTTTTCCAGAGCGCTGAACAGTCCCAGTTCTCTTATTTTTTCAAGCAATTCGGTTGCTTCATGAAGCACTTGCTTTGCTCTCCGCTGAACTATTCCGTTTTCTTTAAACTGAACTTCATCACCGATATTCCTCAAATTGTTGAAGATATACCTGGCGTTCTCAATGGATAAATACCGATCAGCCATGAAGGGAGTATGTATTGCTTCGGTTAACATTCCAAGCAGTTGTATTCCCTGTTTTGTCCAGATAGAAATAACGTTGAAAAGAGCATCTTGAATATGCCCCTTGAAGATATTACCTGTCATGTGCTTTGTGGGAGGCATATATTTTAGTGGTGCTTTTGGAAAGATTTCTCTTGCCATCTGGGCTTGTGCCAGCTCAAAGAGAAACCCATTTTCTATTTCGGGATTCATTTCAAAGGCATGGCCAAGCCCCATCTGCTCTTCCGAAATACCCGCAATAAGAGCAAGCTGCTCATTTATAAATTGTGATGCGAGTACAGTGTGAGCTGCTTCATAGGCATCGGCTGTCGTGAGATAGTTGTCTTCACCAGTGTTTATTATTACTCCTACAAAGCCATTTATCACTCTCGAGAAAAATTGATCAATCATCGTTCTCTGCATATTTATATCTCTAAAAAGGATCCCGTACAAAGCATCGTTGAGCATCACGTCAAGCCTTTCAAGGGCGCCCATAGCAGCTATTTCAGGCATACACAACCCGGAGCAGTAGTTGCAGAGACGGATATATCTTCCAACTTCCTCTCCAACTTCGTCGAGAGCTTTTCTCATTATTTTGAAGTTTTCCTGGGTGGCAAATGTGCCACCAAAACCTTCAGTAGTAGGTCCATAGGGCACATAATCAAGCAAGCTCTGACCGGTTGATCTGATTACAGCTATGATATCAGCACCCTGCCTTGCAGCCGCTTGAGCTTGGATAACATCTTCATAAATGTTTCCAGTCGCCACAATAACATAAAGAAATGGCTGAGAGCCTTCACCAAGCCTCGCTATTAAACTTTCTCTCTTTTCTCTATTCCCTTTTATAAAAGCAATGCTTTCATTCACCAGGGGCTCAAGAAGCGCTTTTATATCGTCCAGATCATGCATAGGAAGTTCGGTTATATCCAGCCTGTTGCCAGCAATTTCTTCAGCAATTTCTTGAGCTGAGAGACCTGTTTCAAGCATGGCATTTCCCAGATAAAGGCTTATACCATCACCAAGTAAATTTTTCTCCTTGATCTGGTCAACAACAACATTGGGTAATGGAACTCCCCCTTTGCTTACGCCGTCAATGCCAAGGAGACGACAGATTGTTCTTTCCACACTAACTGTCGTGTGGCGTTCCACGAATTTCTGAACATCAAGAGCTATATCTTTTGCGAGCTCTCTGGCTCTGTTCACTTTTTTAATATCCAGGCCCAGTTTACTTTTTGCAGTCACAGAGTCATTCCTCCTCCAAAAGCTTTTTCTTTGCTTTTGCGATTATTTCCTTATCCAATCCAAAAATCTCTGCGATTTTCAATGCTTCATGTGGTACTTCTCCGGGTCCGTCATTTAATTCTATCAACGAATAATCAACGTAATCAACAAGAGATACAGGAGAGTCGAGTTTTTCAGGCATCTTTTCCTTTAATCCTTTTACACGATAATGCCTTATCTTCCCTGTAATGCCGCCATAATGGGTTGTTATCATAGTATAGCAACGGCTATCAGAAAAGAACTCCGAAATAGCGCTCACAAGAGCTTTGCCTTCGTCGGGATTTGTATTTCGGGCAAGCTCATCAAAGAGTATGAGCCAGCGCTGTTTAGCATGGTTTATTGCTTCTTTCAATTCAAGTACCTCAGCGGCAAAAGAAGAAAGTCCTCTTTTATAGGATTGATAATCACCTGAAAAGAAGAAAACCCCTTCAAGTGGCACCATCTCAGCCTTACTTGCAGGAACAAAAAAACCAGCTTGAAACATCAACTGCGCGAGGGCAATAGTTCTCAACAGTACTGTCTTGCCACACATGTTTGCACCGGTGATTACACAAACTCCTTCTTTCAGGAATAAATCAACAGGTTGAAACTCCCTGAGATTAGATTCGAGAATCTCCTTAATTTCCGGATTGAAAAGCCCTTTATACCTAATAACTTCTGTGGAAAGGGTGGGACAGCATAAATTGAATTTTCTGGCAATCCCTGCTTTCGCTTGAAGAAAGTCAATTTTTCCTATAAGCTCCGCTATTGCGCTTATTTTTTGTGCCTTATCACGCAGTGTTCCAGACAGTTTATGCCTGATTTTTTGTTCCAGTTCCATTTCCTTGATGCTCAATCTCCTTAACCTTTCCTGAATATCGAAAATATTGTCTTTTGACGCATCGAGATGTTTTAGCGCTCTCTTTTCTTTCCTCAAAGCGGCAAGTTCCTTCGAATAAGCACTGTATATATGAAAATTTTTGAGCTTAAGACCTTCTGGATCCAGAACCTTTAGAAGTTCATCAGCTGCTATTTGCGGTAAGAACTCAGGAAGCTGGATATTTTCTATCAGGCTTTCATAGTTCAAAAAAAACTCTTTTAGTTCAAAGAAATCTACATCGTCAAGTATTTCGGCGCTTTTCAGCCTTTCAATAGTTCCCGAAATGTCTTTAAGTGTTGATAGTTTTTCCTTGAGCTCTTTCAGGGAATTTTCATTGCTGAAGTGTTCAATGAACATAGAAAGCTCTTCAAGTTCTCTTTCAATCAGCTCATGCTCCTTTATAAAAGTAATCCCTTTGAGCTTTTTCTTTCCATAGCCTGTTCTTACATCCAGCTCATCGATAATGAATTTAAAGCCCGTAACGTCAAAGAGTTTATCCCTATTCAAATTCTTCACCTTCCATAACATCTATAACAGGTATCTTTAACGACTTTCTTAGATCGCGTAAAATTTCTCTGGAATTGAAAACGTACCCAGCCGGGGAGAAAGGATTGAAGGTAACAGCAAGAAGTCTGGGCCTTCTCAGCACTTTGAGCTTTCCTCCGCTGCTAAAGAAGCGCTCTGTGATTTCCGGGGAAAGAAATACCTTTGTGTAGTCTTTAACTACCAGTGTAATATCCCGAGAAAGACCCCTGCTGATAAGGCGCTTCACAAAAGTTTCTGGAAGCGAGCCCGGAATGAAAAGCTTGCATCCTTTTCCAATTCTATCCAGAATAATGGCGGGATCACCCAGAATAGTTCTTGCTGGCAATTTTTCAAAGATGCCCCCTCTGGCAAGCCAGATGCCATCACCAAGCTTTTCAATGTATTCAGCCATAGGTTCAACGGGGAGTTTCATCAATTCAACAGCGTGAAGGGTTTTTCTCAAAATATCTGCAGGATTTAAAGAAAGGGCTGCACCCGTTGCCAATATAACCCCATCACACAAAAAGGGGGTTCCGGTACTGCGCCTTGATAAAGCACCATCGAGCAAAAAAAAGTCCACTCCGCATTTTTCGGCAACTTCCAGAAGCTCCCTCATTCCCCCAAGAGTGGAAGGACCCGATAGCATCACCTTTCCACTTTCAAGAGCCCTTGAAAGTACCACCTTTCCAAGGGCTGTTCGTCTATCACTTACCCATAAAACCTCGGATAGAAATGACTTCTTTCTGTAATGCACCTCGCTGGTAGCAAAAAGGTCACCCTCATACACCTCAATCTCTGGCTTTGGCGTGAGTGTCACTTGATCAATAGTTTCGCCGTCAAGCCCAATAGAAGTGAGGCAAAGCACACGTGAGGGATTCTTCCGTTTTATAAGTTTCATAATATAGCGCAGACTTTCGGTTTTTCCTGTATTCTTCTCGAGCCCGATAATGGAAAGGCTTCTAAGTTTCAGGATATTTTCAACGAAGCTTATTCCTCTTCATCCTCCTTGAAAAGGACTAGAGCCTGTCCCGTGAGTGCCTCTTCACCGTTTTCTTTTATTACACTTGTTGATAAAAGCAGCCTGGATTTTTCTTCGATCTTTTCCAGAACCTCGATTTTTATCTTTATCTTTTCGTTGATATAAACAGGCCTCCTGAAAGCTGCATCCTGTTTCAAGTATATAGTTCCAGGGCCCGGGAACTTCCTTCCAAGAACAGCTGAAACAAGTCCCAGCGTTAGAACACCATGAGAAATTCTTGCTTTGAAAATGCTCCTGGCTGCGAAATCATCATCAAGGTGTATGGGATTGTCATCTCCGGTGATTTCTGCAAATGACCTCACCATTTCATCGGTTATAACGCGCTCTTCAGTATATATGTATCCGGGCTTTATTTCAGCGTATTTCATTTTTCGCCCTCCTTCGTTCCTTCCATTTCGCTATTCTTTCGCGCCTTTCGAGTTCTGTTGGTTCAAGGTTTATCTGCTTTCCATCAAGCAATTTTGCCACACCGCTTAATTTGTACTTTGCTCTGTATTCAGAATCATCAACGTCGCTATCCACATCTTCTGGCTCATGGTATGTTGTAAGAACGCCTTCGTAGTTTCTCAACACCACCGTCCGATCTGACTGCGAAACCATGTATTGAGGCATTACTCTGATCTTCCCACCTCCACCGGGAGCGTCAACAACAAAAGTAGGAATACAGAAGCCAGAGGTGTGGCCTATCAATGCTTCCATTATAGCAATGCCTTTTCTTATTGAAGTACGAAAATGAGAAATGCCTGTGGACATATCACATTGATAGAGATAATAAGGCCGAACCCTTATCTTGACAAGCCCATGAACCAGCTCCATCATGATATAGGGGCTATCATTTATACCTCTGAGAAGAACGCTTTGGTTTCCAAGGGGAATACCAGCATCTGCCAATACTTCACAGGCCTTTCTTGATTCAGGAGTAATTTCCTTTGGATGATTAAAATGTGTATTTACCCAAATTGGATGGTACTTTCTAAGCATATTTACAAGGTTAGGGGTTATTCTTTGTGGCAAAACTACTGGTGTTCTGGTACCGATCCTGATTATTTCTACATGAGGGATTTTTCTCAACTCTTTCAGAATATATTCGATCACATCATCTTCCAGCAGCAAGGCATCTCCGCCTGATAACAGGACATCTCTTACTTCCGGAGTTTCCCGGATATATTCAATGGCTGCATCTATATCCTTTTTGGATCTTGGCCTATCCAGTTGACCTGCGAAGCGTCTTCTGGTACAATGCCTGCAATACATAGAGCACTGGTCCGTAACCAGCAGAAGCACTCGATCAGGATACCTATGTGTCAGCCCCTGCACAGGTGAGTCTTCGTCTTCATGCAAGGGGTCAAACATGTCCCACTTATCTATCTTCAGCTCCTTCTCAGTAGGTACCGCCTGTCTTCTTATAGGACATCTGGAGTTATCAGGATCCATAAGAGTAGCGTAATATGGAGTGATAGCCATTCTCAATGTTTTCAAGCAATTTTCAATACCACGCGCTTCTTCATCTGTGATGTTGATCACTTTCCTAAGGTCTTCAAGGGTTGTTATCCGGTTTCTAACCTGCCATTTCCAGTCATTCCAATCTTCTTCAGAAACATCTTTCCAAATGGGAATATCTCTATAATCTCTCATACAAACCCTCCATTACTGATATAAATTTTCGAAGAGTTCTCTTATTTCAGGTGCTTCCCGGAGAATGTTAAGGCTTAATTCCGCATGCCCCCGGGCATAACCATTGCCAATTATCATTGTAATGTCTTTCCCCACACCTTCAGCTCCAAGGGCTGCCCGGGTAAAAGAAGTTGCCATGCTAAAAAAATATACGATTCCACGATCCTTTGTTATCAATATCGAAGACATTTCAGTCGATTCAACGTTCACATTATTTATTACAACGTCGCAAAGTTTTCCTTTTGTCAATGCCATAACCCGTTCATAGACTTCTATGGGTTTTGTGGCATCAGCTACGATAACCTCATCTGCCAATCCCAGTTCCTCAATTCTTCTTGCATTTTCCTTTGAATACTCAACAACTATGACTTTACCTGTTTCGCCGGCATTTTTTCTGGCCTGATAAGCGCAAAGAACACCGGATTTCCCCCCACCGCCTATTATTCCCACAGTCATGCCTTTTTTTACAAGCCGTTCTACCTGAGCAGGAGCACCTGCAACATCGAGTACAGCCAGCGCAAGCCTGTCGGGGATATCTTCCGGGAGTACCGCGTATATGCCACTTTCAAAAATGATTGCTTTCCCCTCAATGTCAACCTGATCGGTTTCAACATTTATGTTTTTTATGCGGTCAATTTTCAGCGGAGTAAGTGATAACGAAACGAGAGTAGCTATACGATCGCCGACTTTTAAATCCAGATGAGCAAGATCAGGTCCAATTGCTTCAACCGTTCCTATCAACATACCACCAGAGCCAGTTACCGGATTTTGAAGTTTCCCACGTTCTTCAACGATTTTCTTAATCATCTCTGAAATTCTGCCTTTGTCATTATTGCAAGCATCTTTTATCTGCGTGAAACTGGCAGAGTCAACATTTAGCGTCTGAACCTTTATGAGAATTTCATTGGAATAAAGTTCCATAGTATTGTCAATTTTCAGTGCCGATTGCGGCAAAGAACCCTTTGGTTCAATCACCCTGTGGCTTCCAAAAGGGCACCCCTTTTTCATTGAGCTACCTCCTTTTTGAAATTTTCAAGATATCCCTTGCTTCATCAGGAGTGGCTATCTCCCTGCCAAATTCCCTTGAAATCCTTACAACCCTTTCCACAAGCTGGGTGTTTGATCTCGCCAGCTCCCCTTTACGGTAATAGATATTATCTTCAAAACCGACCCTTACATGCCCTCCCATAGCAATTGCGTGAAGTGCAAGGGGCAATTCATGGCGTCCTATTCCTGCCACGCTCCAGGTGCTACCTTCTGGAATGCAATTCACAAGATGAACAAGGTCATTCACCGTTGCGGGTACAGCGCCAGGAACCCCCATCACAAAATCAAAATGCAAAGGCTGTGCGATCAATCCTTTTTTCACCAGCTTTAAGGCGTTTTCTATCATGCCGCGTTCAAAGACTTCTATTTCTGGTTTTATATTTCGTTTTTTCATCTCTTCGGCAAATCTCTCAATATACTCCTGAGGATTGGCAAAAATATCTTTCCCGAAGTTGCAGGTGCCTGTGGAAAGAGTTGCCATTTCCGGATTTATAAACAAAGGCTGTATCCTTTCCTCTATGCTGTGCCAGACAGCTCCTCCCGTTGATGGTTGAACGATGATATTGCACTTTTTCTCTATCTTTTCTTTTATTTCTCTGTAAATTTCCACATTCTGTGTAGGTGTGCCGTCACCTTTCCTCGCATGCACATGCACAATAGAAGCACCAGCAAGATAACATCGATAAGCTTCTTCAGCAATTTCATCTGGTGTTATTGGCAAATTTGGTTGTTGCTCGCGAGTAACTTCCGCACCTGTAATGGCAGCTGTTATGATAAGCTTCTCCATGCGTTCATCCTTCCTTTCTTTGCTTTTCAAGAGGAACTACACATGTTCCAGAAGCTCTACATACAACAACAGGATCTTCAAGAACTTCAGCTGCTGAATCCGAGATATCAGGTCGTGCTTGAATCACCTTTTTAGCCTCAAATATCATCTTTCTTGACGTCTTGCCAATGTGAACAATTTCCCCTGTCACTTCGATGTAGTCACCAGCGTATACGGGAGCAAGAAACTCTACGTTATCATAAGCCCTAAAAAGTCCTTCATCACCGTCATTGCGTATGAGCAATTCAGTGGCTACATCCCCAAAGAGTTGAAGAATTTTAGCTCCATCGACGAGGTTTCCACCATAATGAGCATCATGCAAGCTCATTCTAACCCTAATGACAACCTTCTTCATCAACAATACCCCCTTAATAAAATTTTGCTTTCAATTGCAGCGTTATTCAACACTAAATAGAGGGAATTATCGGCGAATTAAGGCGGGAATAATTACCTATATCTTATATGCTTGTTGGATTACGAGAACGCTCTTTACAAACCGAAAGTTTCACCAAGAGCCATGGCCAATTTTTTTATGGTCTCTTCTCTCAGCGTGATTATATTGTTAAACACATCGATATCAATGAGCGAAGCTTTGAAGAGTAAGTTGATATGGTAAGAAATGGTGGATTTATTCAATCCGGTAAAATCCGCAAGCTCTTTTTGGGTTGATGGTTTTCTGGCAAGATATCTCAGGATTTCAAAGCGCGAATGGTCTCCTATTGCCTTCAGCAAATTGCTCAATTTATATTCCTGAGGGATCTTTTTGAGAAAATCCTTTGTTATCTCTTCAACCCCCATAATAAGCAAATGAAAAGTAGGATAGCTCATTAACCCGGAGTTGCTTCTTGGAATGGAATTCTGGAGCGCAACGTATAATGGACGTGAAGCATCTGGCGCTAAATCGTAATAATCCAGATAGTTTTCAATGGCATTTTTAACCGTTTTTGAGTTTATAGAAGAGAAAAAATCACTTATTTTGCGAAGGTTTTTGGCTCTGAGTCCTGTTTTTTCATAGAGTTTCAGGATCTTTCTTGTATTTGAAACAAGAAACTCCATTGCCTTCACCGGGAAAAGAAGAAGTTGGTTCGCAAACCACTTTGAATCCGAGCTTATACCTTCAATCTCTTCCACTTTCTCTGTTACGGTAAATGGAGAAGTATCAAGAAGCCTTTTTAACTCCTGACGTTCCATGTTCAATCTCCGAACAGCCAGCACCGTGATAAAACGGTCTCTTATCATTTCCATCAATTCAGGTGAGAGTTCAATTGATTCCTCAATCCTTACAGCAGTACCGTCTACCATTTTATGCTTGACTGGGAAAAGAACCGGCGATATCACGCCGAATTCGTTCATAAAGGTCGTATAGATACGGGTTGACCAATCTGTCTCTTTCAAAATCGCCTCTCGAAAGGCAAGGAGTTCCTGAGCGGGGTTGAAATCAACGCCAAGAGATTTCAGGGATTTTCTTACGGGTTCTGAATGAAAGGCATAATAGATCGCCATCATTAAATCGTATATCTCAAAATATCCAGCCACAATTTTCATTGATTATCACCCGTTTTCAAAAAAGTGTTGTTTATTTCTTCAATTATCTTTTTCAGGTTTTCTTTGTTGAGTGAATAATAAACTTTTCTTCCATCATTTGACTTTTCGAGTATTTCAAGTTTTCCGAGTTCAGAAAGATGATGTGAAATCGTAGCCTTGGAAAGCCCGCAATGTTCTGCAAGTTGCGCCACATACATAGGTTCTTTGGAAAGCACCTTTAGAATACAAAAGCGTGTCTTGTCGGATAAATCTTTGAGGAATTCCTTCAGTACTTCGCTTCCGCGGCTCCGGTATTTAGATTTCTCAGCACTTAATAGGTTTCCCAGAAGAAAAAGCATTCCTTCATCAAGCTTGACAGGATCAAAAGCAAAATTCGGAAGCAGGTGTTGAATAGAAAGAACAGGATATCCACCAAAGGAAGATCCTGATAGCTGCCTTAACCGCTCTATGAGTATAACTCTGGAATGCTCTTTGTTTAGCATTTTCAGCGTTTTGTGGGCTAAACAGGTAACTTCCTTTCTGAGTCCGCTTCTTTCATATGATTGCAGCAACTTTTCAAGGGATTCTTTGAAGATCTCCTTTGTATGCTGTGGAAAAATCAATAGCTGGGAGAGAAACCATGTTGAAGACCTGGAAAGGACCTTCTGATTTTGCAAAAAATCAAGAAATTTATCCCTTGAATAGCTTTTCAAAAGTTGCTGTTTGTTTCTAAAAAATCTGTCTATGACAGAAGAGAAAAACCTCGTTCCATTTTCTTCGAAAGCGTTGAGGTTATCAATTGATTTTTCGAGGGTTATAAAATCCCCATCTTCAAAGCTTTCACTTGCAAAGATCAGAAAAATTTCTCCCAGTTCTGAAAAGGCTGAAACCAACGTTTTCGTGTTCCAGGTAGCAGTGGCGGAAATATCACGTTCAAAAACATCTATCCGGAATTTCATGCCATCGGATAGTGATTTGAAATCCGCTTTATTTTTCCCGGTGATTAACTTTGATATTGCTATAAGCTCTCCCAGTTCGATCCACACTAATCTCAGCTTCATAAAACCCTCCGGTTAGATATATATCAAATTATAGCATTAAAATAATGAAGTGAGGATCGATTAACCGCGCAAAAACAATAGTATTTTCCTTTTAAATAGAATTTATTCCCGAATAGAGGTTTATTAAGCTTGTTTGTGAAGAGTTTCTTTATATTTCGCTTCAGAGCTCTTGAAACTGGATTCGGAGGCTTTACAAATAATAAGTTAGACCGTTATCGGTTGTTAACATTATGGGTTTGACAATCATCGAACATAGTGTTATCATAATTTCGTCAGGGAAAACTGGAGTTGGAGGGATGGATATGAAAAACAGCAAGTCTGTAAATGTAAAGAACATTCAGGAAGAAATTGAAAAGGTCAAGCTTTCGTTAATTACGAAAGGCTCAATTATAAATCTTTAACCCCCTTTAAACAAGAGACAAGAGCACGAGAGAACCGGATAAACATGCAACACCCCCCCTTTTTCCCCACGGAGAGTTTAGCGGGCCTGTTAAGGCCCTATTTTTTTTGCTTGCTGTTATAATAGAAATTGATTTTTTGGGGGTGATGAGTTGAAAATTCAAAAAAGGATTGAAACCTATCTATTGATTATCACATTTCTCCTAGCTATTATATCCGGTCTTATGCTCTTTGATATTGCTATCAACCCTCTTTTGAAATCCTACTTTGCCAATCAAACTCAAAGGGAAGAAGCTCTGCAACAAAGCAGAGAAGTTTTAAAAGAACTTTCCAGGCTGGAATTCTCTATTAAAGGATTCTATTATTTGAAGTCCGTACTTCCTTTAAATATTGAGGAGTTGGATGAAAAGACGAAATATAACTACCTTTTTGATTATGATGACAATGGTGACACATATAATGTAAAAATAAGGGGGAATATTTCCTTAAACACCACAAAAAAGCTCATGGAGGAATTTAATTTGACTGGAAAGCTTTATTCCACAGATAAGGGGTTCCTGTATATCTTCACAATCAAAAAGGTATATTAAGGCCACTTGAAATCGACTTTTTTTGCTATCGGAAGACTTCCCTTATCCAGGAAATACTCTTCGAAAATTTTCATAGACTAACCGGGGAAGTTCAATATCAAGGTCATAATCATAAGGAGTGCTTGTAACCAGACAACGCCTTGCTAATAAGTAAGGTTCAGGTTTTTCAGCATATAAAAAAGCTTCCACCAATACAAAAGCGCCTTTGTACATTTCTGTGCTCATATTGGCTTTTTTTACAATTACCTTTATCTCTTGCCCTTCCTTTTTGGAGAATTTCAGCGTTAAAAGCGTCTCTTCTTTTCTTCTTGTAAGCGAGACAATCTTCCCACATAAAACAACTAGATTATAGGCTTTCATTTCTTCTCCTTTTTCTTTTTTTGCTTAAAATGCTATCATTATATTGCCAAGTATATTGAATCGAGGTGACTTATGGAAAAACCAAGGGTAGCTTTAATCGCTCATGACAAAAAGAAAATTGATCTCATAATGTTTGTAAAAGAAAATATCGAAACCTTCAAATTTTGCGAGTTATACGCAACGGGGACTACAGGCAAATTTCTAAGGGAAAAATTGAGTTTACCGGTAAACGCGGTGCATTCAGGTCCTCTTGGCGGCGACATTCAGATAGGTGCCCTCCTTGTAGAAGGGAAAATGGACTTCGTTATATTTCTCCGAGACCCTCTGACCGCTCAACCTCACGAGCCTGACATTTCAGCTTTGATGAGAGTTTGCGATGTTCTCAATATCCCTCTGGCTACCAACCTCGCAACGGCAGAAGCCCTGGTGGTTGAAATCAAAAGCATTTTAAAGAGCTCAGAGCTCTGAAACGACTAAGATCGAAGCTGGAAAAAGGGAATATTTTCCAAAGGCCTCTTCTATCTTGAGAGATGTATCCATAAGATCTCTTCTGGCACCTAAAAAGCTGAGTTGCTCGGAAAGGGTATTAAAAGGCTTCAATCTATTGCAAGAGACCCCTAAAGCCCTTATAGGCTCTTTATTCCAAAGTTCTTCGATCAGCCAGTAAAGTACCTGATTCATTCTCTGGACGTTTGAAAGCGGAAAGTTAAGTTTTCTCGATGTTCTGACCGCACTAAAATCCGAATATTTCAAAAACAAACTGACCCCCTCTGCCTCAAACCCTTTCCTTCTCATTCTGTAAATCACCTTTGCCCCTAAAAAACAGGCAACCCTTTTCAAGAGTTCTCCATCTTCTATATTCCTTGAAAGTGTCATGGAATGGCCTATAGACTTTGGAGGAGAATTTTTAAAGAACTCGGCACGTGAGAAGGAACAGGCCAGAAGGGCTTTTTTCAAGCCAAGCAAGGCATTCCCAAAATTGCTGTAAAGAAAGAAATCATCTGCTTCGATAAACTCAATGGCTTTTTCATAGCCATAGCTCGAAAGTTTTATCAAAGTGTGGGGTCCGATGCCGGGAATATCCTTTACATCTACCTGTTTCAAAAACTCCTTTTCTGCTCCCCGGCAAATCACCACAAATCCATCGGGTTTCCTGAAATCGCTTCCGATTTTTGCCAGTATGGGGTTAGCAGCAATACCAATAGAAGCAGTTAACCCAAATTCCTTTATTAATCTCAGTTTAAGACCCTTCAATTGACGAAGTGCTTCTTTCAAATTTTCAAAATGAGCAAGATCAATATAAGCTTCATCGATGCTGGTCACTAAAATCTCTGGCGAAATGCTGTGAAGAAGCTTCATAATTTCCCGGGATACGTATTCGTATTTCTTGCCATCAGCTTCAACAGGAATTGCTTCAGGGCATAATTTTAAGGCTTCATGTGCTGGCATACCAGAGCGAACACCCTTTCTCTTCGCCTCATAGCTTGCTGTTGTAACAACAGAATGCCTTAACCCTTTCCCGGTAACTATAATGGCTTTCCCTTTCAGATAAGGGTTAGAAGCCTGTTCAACGCTTGCAAAAAAGGCATCCATATCTATATGTGCCACGTAATTGAGCGTATTACCACCCTCCCGGTCTGGAGCAGAACCATTTTTTCAAATCCTCATGATATTCAAGAACATAAGAACCGCGAGAACTCACCACGGAAAAATAATACACACATCTGTTTCCCTTCTTTTCCATCCAGAGATATGTGATGCTCTTTATATAAATTTTTATACCATCATAGCTGAACCTAACAGGGTAAAAACCGCTTTCCCCAAAATAAACTATTGTCTTTATTTGCCTTTTTTCGGTCAACATATCATCATCTCATACATGAAATTATGATTAGGTATATATTAGTATACCATTATTTGATAGCTTAAATCAAGGAGATAATGTCAAAAAATTTCTGCTGTCAGGGAAACCAACGTAAAAATAGCTCATTTGATGAAATTGTCTGATTAATCCGAGGAAAATTTTGTTAAAATCAATATATAGAATGTCACAAGAATAAATCGAGATCCGAGAATCCAAGAGAAAACGACGTTCAGTTTGTTGTCGGTTGTGGGTTATGGATTGAAGGTTGTACGGCAGCTACGCTGAGCTAAATTAAAGCTCAGGCTGTGCGCGACGAAGTCACTTATAGCAGCTTTCTTGCTACTTGCAACTCGTAACTCGGTATTTAATTCTCGGACTCTCGGTTCTCGTAACTCGGTTCTTATCCGCCGCAGGCGCATAGCCATTCCGGAGGCAAGGCTGTGGCATAGTCATGCATAGCCTGGGCGAAGTCCAGCATAGCTGTTTTTATTGTTTCTCTCGTGACTCGCAACTCGAATCTCGTAACTCGGTTCTTATCCGCCGCAGGCGCATAGCCATTCCGGATGCAAGGCCGTGACACAGTCACGCATAGCCTGGGCGAAGTCCAGCATAGCTGTTTTTATTGTTTCTCTCGTGACTCGCAACTCGAATCTCGTAACTCGGTTCTTATCCGCCGCAGGCGCATAGCCATTCCGGATGCAAGGCCGTGACATAGTCACGCATAGCCTGGGCGAAGTCCAGCATAGATGTTTTTATTGTTTCTCTCGTGACTCGCAACTCGAATCTCGGCATTTATTTAGGAGGTTTTAACTTTGAAAAGGATCGCATTGATTTTCGGGACAAGACCAGAGGCTGTTAAAATGGCGCCTTTATACCATGCATTGAAGAATTCAGATATGCAACCGGTAGTGATAGCCACCGCACAGCACAGGGAAATGCTGGATCAAGCATTAAGGCTTTTTGAGGTAATTCCAGACTATGACCTCGATGTTATGAGGGAACGACAGAGTTTATCAGGGTTAACTTCAAGACTCATTTCTTCAATTGATGGAGTCTTTATGGAAAATTCTTTTGATTTTGCACTTGTTCAGGGCGATACGACTTCAACCTTTGCAGGAAGTCTGGTTGCCTTTTATCATAAAGTGCCTGTCGGACACGTTGAAGCTGGTTTGAGAACCATGGATATATACAATCCTTTCCCCGAAGAAGCAAATCGAAGGCTAAGCGGGACCATTGCTACTTATCATTATGCTCCCACAGAAATGGCAATGAAGAACCTCCTTAATGAAGGTATTGACAGAGGAAATATATTGATAACCGGAAACACGGTCATCGATGCGCTTCTATGGACACTTAAGCATAAAAAAGAAGAAGTGCATAAATTCAGAGAAACTTTGGGTGTTGAAAGAGGAGAATACTTGCTTGTCACCATGCACAGGCGTGAAAATTGGGGTGAACCCATCAGGCAGGTTATGAAGGCAATTAAAGACATTCTCGCAGAAAAACCTGAACTCAAAGTAATTTTTCCAGTGCACTTGAACCCCGCTGTAAGGGAAACTGTTTACAGTGAATTGGGCGGACATAACAGTGTCTTGCTGCTTGATCCCCTTGATTATCTGCCTTTTGTTTCTCTCATGGAGGGGGCAAAATTGATATTAACAGATTCAGGCGGTATACAGGAGGAGGCACCGGCTTTAGGCAAGCCAACACTTGTTTTAAGAAAAACAACCGAACGTCCGGAGGCTATAAAAGCTGGCACTGCAAAACTTGTCGGCACAGAAAGAACAACGGTCGTTGAAGAAACATTGAAGCTTCTGGATTCTGCAGAAGAATATAAAAAAATGGCAAAGGCTGCTAATCCCTTTGGAGACGGTAAGGCTTCTGAAAGGATAGTTGATCATCTCAAAAAAGTCTTAGGAGTGTGAAGGAATGGATTCAATATCTATGTCTGTGCTCATCAAACTGGTTCAAATTTTTGTTATAGTTCCTTTGAGTGTTTCTTTCATCATTTTCAACAGGCTATCAAGAACCAAACATTGGGCATGGGACTTGTTCTGGGGCACATATGCTTTGAACAGGATTGCTTTTTTCTTTTTCTGGTACAAGGGAACTTATTTATGGTTTTTCCTAAACATAGCCTTGCTTACTCTAGAGGCCTTTTCTTTGAATGAATTGTTCAGATTTTATACTGGTAAATCAAGCAAGCTGGGGTTCTTTTCCTCTTTATTGATGTTTCCTGTCGCGATGTTTGTTTTTTTACTCCTGAAAATTTCTTTCTCAATAAGGCTTTGGGAGTTTTTTACGGTCGTTATTTATCTTTGATTTTTCTCGGCATTGTAATGATAAATTTTGGAATTGGTTTGATTCGCAAATATTCAGGTACAATGCGAACAGGCATAGCAATTGGTTGGGTAATTTTCATATCAGGTATTTCTACAGCTTTCTCAATAATAACTAAATTGGTTACTATCCTTCACACTGCTCAAACGATTTTCAATATTTTTCTCGTGGTATCTCTATTCGTTACCTACCTACTGTTCAGGGTTGAAATTGAAGTCCGCAAAAGAAACATGCTCGAAATACTTTATGATAGTATCTCAAAAAGCATCTCAAATGTTGCCATGTTCAGATTTACCCAAAAAGGGGAGAAGATTTATTCCAATCCTCTGGCTTCAAAACTCTTTGCCACAGTAACCAACCTTTACGAATTTGATAAAACCCTCAATGAACCTGAGAAGTTTCGCAGTGGAGTTGAAAATGCATTGAAAACAGGAAAACCATCTTTCTTGAAGTTAGAAATAAACGAAAGGGAATTCATATCTTATATTTATCCTTGTAAATTCAATGGTGAGAATACAGTAGATATAGTAATTCTTGATTCCCCGGAGTTAAAAGAAATCGAAAACGAATTGAAGAGTGCGATAGAGAACTTAAAAAAACAAATCGACCAGCAACTTAACTTTTTCGCTGACATGGTTCATGAATTAAAAAGCCCTTTAACAATAATCAAAGGATACACGGAAATGCTGGAATCGAGCGCAACAGTTGATCAGGAGAGGATGCTTCTTTCAATCCATCAAGCAGTTGATTATCAGCTTAGCCTTATAAACAACCTTATTGAAATGTCAAAAATACAGACAAGTAAGTCAGAATTAAAAATTGAAAAAGTCGATTTGTCAGAGATTATAACCGATGTATCCTATCAGTTCATTGATATTTCGTCGAAAAAAGGAATAAAGCTCGAGATAGAAGAAAACAAACTCCCCAAGGAATTTTACACAGATGCTTCGAAGCTAAAAAGAATTTTAATCAACCTTCTTGACAACGCTTTCAAATTTACAATAAGTGGAAAGATAAAGATTTCAGTATCTCCTCACAACGGCGATGTTTACTTTGAAGTAAAGGATACAGGCATAGGCATCAAGAAGGAATTTCTCGATAGAATATTCGATAGGTATTCAATTGAAAAGGGCGCAATGAACAGGGAGCTAAATCCTTCGGGAACAGGAATAGGTCTTTATCTAACCAGGGAACTTGTAGAACTCCTTGGAGGCAAAATAAAGCTGTTTTCGGAATACGGAAAAGGCACAACTGTTTACTTCACTATACCTAATATAAAAAAGGAGGGCTGAGCCCCCTTTTATTCAAAAACAATCATAATATCTCCTGCGTTTATATTATCTCCCTTCTTTACCCGTACCTCTTTTATCACACCATCTCTATCTGAGAGGACACTGTTCTCCATTTTCATTGCTTCCATTACTATTACTTTATCCCCCTTATTCACATAGTCTCCTGCAGATACCAGAACGTCAAGAATAATTCCTGTCATGGGGGATATCAATGAACCACCCGTTGAATGTTCGGGGCTTTTATGTTGCGCGGTTTTCTCAGCGATGCTTTCAGAGGAAACTTTTCGAACAGGAGCGGTTCTTTGAACCCCGGAAGTCGATCCCTGTTCCTCCGAAGCCGGAACCTCCTGGAGGTTTTGAATTTCTTCTACTTCCACCAGATACTCTTTGCCGTTGACTCTCACCCTGTATTTTTTCAACACGCCTTATTCCTCCTCGGTTTCCAATATACCTGAGGTGTTCTTGTTTTCCAACCGAATTTTCTTCCTGATACCGGGCTGATTTTTCTTATCTTAAAGCTACTCCCCAGCATATCATGAAGCACAGCACTAATAGCTGCGACCACCTCAGATTCATCATCTTCACTTTTCTGCTCATGAGCTTTTTTCTCTTTTATAACAACTTTTGCTACATTTTTGTTCTGCTCTTCCTTCTTTTTTGAAGAAAGAGTCACTCCAAAGAGGGAAAAAACGATATAAAGTATTCCAAGAACAGAAAAAACCACAAACAAACCTGTAAAAGTAATCGATAAAACACCATCCATGAAATCACTCCGAATCAAAGGGGAATATTCCCATGTTTTTTGTTCGGACGGCCTTCCATTTTACTTTGAAGTATTTCAAGGGCGTTGTAAATTTTTATTCTTGAATCCTTCGGATCGATGACTTCTTCAATGTAGCCTCTCGAAGCCGCTGCATAGGGATTAGCAAACATTTTCTTGTATTCTTCTATCTTCTCAGCTCTTGTTTTTTCTGGTTCAGGGGAATTTTGAATTTCTTTTCTAAATATTATATTAGCGGCACCTTCGGAACCCATTACTGCAATTTCTGCGTCAGGCCAGGCAAAGACCATATCAGCACCAAGGTGCTGACTGCCCATGGCTATATAAGCCCCTCCATAGGCCTTCCGTAGTATGATTGTGATTTTGGGAACAGTGGCTTCACTGTATGCATAGAGCAGTTTTGCTCCATGTCTTATTATGCCTCCATGTTCCTGAGAAACACCGGGCAAAAAGCCGGGGGTGTCAACAAGCGTTATGATCGGGATGTTGAAACCGTCGAGAAATCTGATAAATCTCGCTGCTTTATCTGATGCATCAATATCGAGCACTCCCGCAAGCACTGCAGGCTGGTTTGCCACTATGCCGACAGGTCTTCCTCCAATCCTGGCAAATGCTGTAACGATGTTTTTTGCATAATGGGCATGGACCTCGAGAAATTCTTCATTGTCAACAAGTTTGCGAATGATCTCTTTTACATCGTACCCATACTTTGGATTTTCAGGCAGGAGCTCTATGAGTTCCGGTATCTCCGCAATTTCCCGTTCTTCTTTAATAAAGGGTTCTTCTGCACTGTTTTGTGGCATATAAGATAGAAGCTTTCTTACAAGCAACATAGCTGAGGAATCATCATTAGCAATGAAATGAGCCACACCGCTTTTGCTATTGTGAACAAAAGCACCCCCAAGTGCTTCTTTGTCTATTTCTTCGCCCGTAACTGCTCTTATGACCTGAGGGCCTGTTATGAACATCTGTGAATTATTCTCCACCATGATTATGAAATCAGTAATCGCAGGTGAGTACACCGCACCACCTGCACATGGACCGGCAATAACTGTAATCTGTGGAACAACACCGGATGCCAGGGTATTCCGGTAAAAAATACCGCCGTATCCATAGAGTGAATCAACACCCTCCTGTATCCGGGCTCCTCCGGAATCATTTATTCCGATAATGGGAATTCCAAGCTTTAAAGCCATATCCTGTAGCTTCATTATTTTCTTCGCATGCATTTCCCCCAGAGAGCCTCCCTGTACTGTAAAATCCTGGGAGAAAACAGCAACCTTTCTTCCATCAATTTCTCCTATCCCTGTTATCACTCCATCACAGGGAAATTCTTTCTTATCCAGCCCGAAGTAAATGGAGCGATGCTTGACGAATTTGTCTATCTCTTCAAAGCTGTCTGGATCACACAGCTTCTCGATCCTTTCTCTGGCAGTGAGTTTACCAGCATCATGTTGCTTTTTGATTCGTTCTTCTCCCCCGCCAAGGGAGATTTTTTTATCAAGTTCATGGTATTTTTTCAGGCTTTCCCTCATACTTCACCTCCGCATATCAATGCTTTCCTTCAACAAGTTCAACCAGTACACCACCTGTTGTTTTAGGATGTAAAAAGACGATTTTAACTCCGCCAGCTCCGATAGAGGGTTCTTTGCTCAGCGGTTGAAATCCCATTGAAATGGCTTTTTCAATGGCTTCTGCTATATTGTCCACATGGTATGCAATGTGATGTATTCCTTCCCCTCTCTTTTCAAGAAATCTGGAAATCTCACTATCGCTTCTGATCGGTTCAAGAAGTTCTATTCTCGTATCGCCGACTTTCAAAAATGCTACTTTAAGTCCTCTTTCGGATAATTCTTCAATGCCATGCAGTTCAAGCCCAAGAAAAGATCTGTAAAAATCGAGTTTTTCTTCAATAGATCTCACAACTATTCCTATGTGATCGACTCTGTCAGTCCTCACTGTTATCAACCTCCCATGAAGTTTTGCAATTCGCTGGCAAGTTTATCTAAGGCTTCGTCGGGAAGATCTTTCAGCTCTTGAAATATGGTGTTCAATTTCTTAAAACGCCTTCTCTTCTCCCGCTTTTCATTTATTTTGCCTGATTCTTTCATAAAGCGTAATTCTTTTTCTACCAATTGGACAAGTTCTTCAAGATTTGTGCCTTTGACTGCGTCGGTGAGTATCACGTCTTTTTGATTCTTAGAGAACTCTAAGATCGCCTCTATTCTGCTTTTTAACCTGAAAGCCCCTTCCACATCCATTTTATTCACCACGTATATATCTCCTATTTCCATAATCCCGGCTTTAAGCATTTGAATTTCGTCACCCAACCCGGGGGCAAGAACAAGTAACACAATATCAGCAAGATTTGATATGTCAGTTTCTGATTGGCCTGCTCCAACGGTTTCAACGAGTATTTTTCTAAATCCACAACGCCCCAGCAGCTCAACAGCATCATATATTGAAGGGCTCAGCCCACCAAGTTTTCCCCTGCTGGCCATAGAGCGTATGTAGACATTATCATTTCTACTTGCCCTTTTCATTCTAATTCTATCACCGAGAAAAGCACCCCCAGTAAAGGGACTTGAGGGGTCAACGGCTATTATGCCCACCTTTTCTTTCTCTGAATAAATTGAGGCCAGTCTATCTGTAAGCGTTGATTTCCCAGCTCCCGGGCTTCCGGTTAAGCCTATAACATCATAATCGCAATCGGTAAGAGCATTGATTATCTCTTTCGCTTTAATGGGGTCATTTTCTATTAGCGTAAGCGCCTTCGAAATTTCCCTTATATCACCTGTTTTAAGTCCTTTTACAGAGAGTTCTGTCATTTCACCCTTTTCCTTATGCTATCAATTATTTTTTCAAGAGATGTTCCAGGGCCAAAGACTTCGAAAATGCCGATTCTTTTAAGCTCTTCTGCGTCATCTTCAGGAATTATACCACCAACAAAAATAGGCTTATCGGCGATTCCATATTGCTTCATGAAATCCAGAACACGCGGACAAAGCTTCATATGAGCCCCGGAAAGTATTGAAAGTCCGACGATATCAACATCCTCCTGTAATGCTGCTTTTGCAATGTCTTCGGGGGATTGTCTGAGACCGGTATATATTACCTCCATACCAGCATCCCTCAAAGCCATAGCAACAACTTTGGCGCCACGATCATGACCATCTAACCCGGGCTTAGCTATCAGGACCTTTATCTTTTTTTCCATTCCTCTCACTCCCTCTTATAGAATAACAGCTTCCGTGTATTCGCCAAAGACCTCTCTCAAGACATTGGAAATTTCTCCGATAGTAGCATAGGCTTTTACTGCCTTCACAATGTAAGGCATAAGGTTTTCATTCTCATTCAAAGCGGCTTTTTTAAGTTGTTCCAAACTCTGGCGAACTTCATTGTTATTCCTTCTTTCTTTGAGCTTTTTTAATCTAATTTTCTGCTTATCTTCCAGCTCTGGATTGACTTTCAATACTTTTGTAGGTTTATCTTCTTCCGTGGTGAATTTGTTTACACCAACTATTATTTGCTCTCCCTTTTCAATTTCGAGTTGAGTTTTATAAGCGGCATTGAGAATTTCTTTCTGAACATATCCATCTTCTATGGCTCGCACCATGCCCCCCAATTCATCAATCTTCTTCAAATATTCAAAGGCTTTCTTTTCCACTTCATCGGTTAAGTGTTCTATAAAATAAGAACCACCGAGACCATCGATCACATCAGCTACCCCTGTCTCATGAGCTATGATCTGCTGTGTCCTCAAAGCGATTGTGACCGATTCTTCAGTGGGCAAGCCAAGAGCTTCGTCGAAGGAATTTGTGTGCAGCGACTGCGTTCCACCAAGCACGGCTGCAAGAGCCTGGAATGCTACTCTCACGATATTGTTCATTGGCTGCTGGGCGGTAAGGGTGGAACCTCCAGTCTGAGTGTGGAACCTGAGTTTAAGGGCTTTACTGTCTGTTACTCCAAAGCGTTCTTTCATTATTTTCGCCCAGAGCCTTCTCGCGCTTCTAAACTTGGCAATTTCTTCGAAGAAATTATTATGAGCATTGAAGAAGAATGATAACCTCTTTCCAAAGATGTTGGGGTCGAGTCCAGCTTTTATTGCAGCTTCAACATAAGCTATTCCGTTCGCCAGCGTGAAAGCCACTTCCTGGATTGCATTCGCTCCAGCTTCTCTTATATGATATCCGCTTATGCTTATGGTATTGAATTCTGGCAGATATTTAGAGCAGTATTCAAATATGTTGGTTATAATCCTCATAGAAGGATTCGGCGGGAAAATGTAAGTGCCCCTGGCGATATATTCTTTGAGAATATCGTTCTGTATTGTCCCTTTTAGTTTTTCAGGCGGTACACCCTGCTTTTCAGCGACGGCAATATACATAGCCAGCAATATAGCAGCTGTTGAGTTAATGGTCATTGAAGTGCTTACCCTGTCCAGGGGGATTTCGTCAAAGAGAATTTCCATGTCTTCCAGAGAATCGATGGCGACTCCAACTTTCCCCACTTCTCCTTCAGCCATGGGATCATCTGAATCGTACCCTATCTGTGTCGGTAAGTCAAAAGCAATAGATAACCCGGTTTGCCCTTGTGAAAGAAGATATCTGTATCTCTTATTGGATTCTTCAGCGGTGCCAAATCCAGCATACTGCCTCATGGTCCAGAAACGACCGCGATACATGGTAGGCTGAACCCCTCTTGTATAAGGATATTCTCCGGGGAAACCGAGTTGATCGATATAGTCAAATTCGGGGATATCTAATGGGGTGTAAACATGTTTAACTTCAGTACCTGAAGATGTTTCAAAACGTTCCTTTCTCTCTGGAAATCTTTTCAGTACAGGTTTTAGTGTTTTTTCTTTCCAATTAGTCTCCGCTGATTTGATTTTTTCCAGTCGAGCCTTGTCTCCCATTTTCATCCCTCCCAATATGTTCTGTTACAAAGCTAAATCATAAACGAACTTTCGTCAACGGGTCAATGAATCTATTATCACTGAATATTGCAATTTTACTCCAGCTCTTCTTTGATTTTCCCGCGCATTGGCCGTTTATTGGAAACTGCTTAGCAGTCTGTTAAAATTTTTCTGAACAGAAGAGATTCGAAGTCTGTCATAATGATGTAAAATGTAAATAGTCGGAGGTGGTTCTATTGAAAAGGGGTATTATGTTCTTTCTATTTTTTCTGTCGGCAATCGTTGCTTTTGCTTCAATTGAAGAACTTGCCACAAAAATCCCTTCTTCAGCCTTAAATGTTCTTCTTGTGGAGGACCTTAAAGGCAATTATGAAAACCTGAAAGGTACAACTCTCGGTGATGTGCTCTTAAACCAGCTGGCACTTGACCAAATTGCTGCTCAATATATCGAAATGGCCGCCTATAACAATGGTCAAGACCCCCAGGTGATTTATAGCATTTTTTCGTCGAACCTCGCTGCGGCGAATTGGAGCTCGGAGTCGGGCTCAAAAAGCATTGTTATTCTTGGTCCCATTGAAAAAGCGGAAAATGCCAGGAAAGCAATTGAAAGCGTTCTCCCACAGTTTCTACCTGAAAACTTCAATTTAAATATCGCTACCGACGGAAAATATCTTTATATAGGTGATGTAGACGCTTATTCCAGAACGGAAAAAGGCTATCAGATTTCTATTATTAACGAGCTTCCAGAAGGCTTTATGTATATTGTGGGTGGCGATGAAGAATTCAGCCAGAAAGTGGTTCTTTACTTTGAAGACAATTACCTTAAAGGTGACGGAATATTATCAGCAAAAACGCAACAAGCTTCTGAAAAACTCCGTGCCCTTTTTGAAGGTGCATCAGTTGAAAAGCTGGAAGCAGCTCCGAGGTTTTCCTTCGCCACAATTTCCCTTAAAGCGAATTCAATAGAAGAAGCAGAGAGCTTATTGATGGATAGGTTCAATCTTTCTCTCACCACAGACACTGTTCAAGCGTTGTCAAAGGATTTTCTCGATAAAATTTCAGGGAAGCTAACCGGGGAACTTCTCGTAGATGTTGAGCTTGATATAGATGCGCTCTTGAATAGCTTTATGAGCATGCAGATGGGTGATGCCAATACAACAGAAGATACGACCTCTGTTCCTCCGTTAAAGCTGGTAAGCAAGATGGGTTTTAACGGGAACTTTGAAGAGTTGCTTTCTCTCATGGAGGAAGCGGGAGTTCCATACACAGCTGAAGGAAACGTTGCAAAGACCGAGCAAAACATGTATATATGGATTGATGGAGGCTATATTGTGTCCAGTCTTGCAAATAAAGATGAAACAGACAGCTGGCTTCAACACATGACCCCACTAAAGGATAATCCTGTATTTACACAGTTTTCCAGGGGAGTTCCCGCCGAACACTCCTTTTCGCTATTTATAGACGCTGGAATTGCTTTAAGTGCCTTAATGGGTACTGAAGTGGAAAGTGGAATAGCGGCTTTTTCATGGTATTCATATGATGATAATGCACTAAAGGGAAAATTCATAATCAAATAAAAAAAGCCCCGGAAGCCTTAGCGGAGCGTCGGGGCAATGAACATCTCGCAACAAAATTATACCATCTTAAACCATAGATAGTCAAGTGTATACTATACTGGATTTTAGATGTTTCGAATTCCATTAAAAAAGTCACCCTTTTCGGGTGACTTTTTGATTTATGAATCTTTAAAATGACCACTTCGTGCCATCAGGAGTATCCATCAACTTTATTCCAAGTTCCATAAGCCTGCCTCTTATCTCATCAGATTTCTCATAGTTCTTCTCTTTCCTGAATTGACTCCTGAGGTCAATGAGTATTTTCACAAGACCGTCAATATCAAAGTGATTGCTTTCCGGAAGTTCAAATATCCCCAGAACCGGCCCGAATTCATTCCTGACAAGATGAAAAGCCTCAAGCTTTCGCAATTCATCAGAAGCATTGGCGACTTCATTTATCATTTCAAAAATCAGCGCAAGGGCTTTTGGAGTATTGAAGTCATCATCGAGATATGCTTTAAATTCGGCGATTTTCTCGCTTATCCAGGAGGATTTTCTGGCAAAAGGTTGTTTGTCCCCCAGACTTTGCTCAAAGTCATTCAATATTTGATTTCCTCTCGTAACAGCCGTCTTCGCTTCTTGTAACAGGTCCTCCGAATAATCGATGGGTGAGCGATAATGTTTGGAAAATATGAAATAGCGAATGGCGTCTTTCCCGTATTTTTTTACGGCTTCCTTTATTGTTATAAAGTTTCCAAGAGATTTGGACATCTTTGAACCGGCAAATCTCATCATGCCATTGTGCATCCAGTATTTTGCAAAGGGTTTCCCATACCTTGCTTCTGACTGCGCTCTCTCGTTTTCATGGTGGGGAAATATCAAGTCTGAACCTCCAGCATGAATATCGAAAGATTCTCCAAGTATACATGTAGACATGACTGAACATTCAATATGCCAGCCAGGCCTACCCTTTCCCCAAGGGCTTTCCCAGTAGGGTTCATTTTCCTTGGCAGCTTTCCACAACGCAAAATCCTCTGGAGATTTTTTCCGTTCCCCGGGTTGTATTCTTGCCCCAGCAATCAGGTCTTCCAGCTTTCTACCTGAGAGTTTGCCATAGCTATCAAAACTTGAAACATCGAAATATACATCACCTTCTGAAACATAAGCATGGCCTTTCTCAATGAGGTCTTCAATGAATTCGATTATTTCATCAACATAATGAGTTGTTCTAGGATGAAAATTGGCAGGCCTTATACCCAAAGCCATGGAATCCTTCCAGTATTGAACAATATAGCGTTCAGCTATTTCAAGCGAATCTACATTTTCCTCATTGGCTTTAATGATTATCTTGTCATCTATATCCGTGAAATTCTGGGTGAGTATAACCTTATATCCGGAGTATTCAAGATATCTGCGAAAAGTGTCAAAGGTAATAGCGGGTCTGCTATTGCCCAGATGGACGAAATTATACACTGTCGGCCCACAAACATAAATTCTGACCTCACCGGGATTTAATGGGATGAGCTCTTCCTTTTTTCCAGTGAGAGTATTTGTTATCTTTATCACAGATTGCCCACCGCCCTATCTATCCTATCCGTAACTTTGTTTTTTCCAAGCAGGAAGAGAACTTCCACAAGCTCCGGCCCTTCATCCATGCCTGTAAGAACCTTTCTAAAAGTTTGATAGAAAAGCTTCCTATCAGGTTTGATTTCTTTTATTGCTCTTTTGACAACATCCACCACTGCTTTGTGCTCCCAGGTGTTTATCTCTTCGAGATATTCCTTTATTTTCTTCAAAACAAGTACCACTTGCTTATCTTCTTCAGTTTTCTTGGATAATTCGATAGTTTCGGGATCTTTGAAATACACTTCGAGCTTTTCAGGAATTTCTTCAAGAATTTCAACACCTTTTCGGACAGAATCCACGGCTTTTCTCAACCACTTTATGTTGGCCTTAGCCTGCTCTTCAGTCATGTAACCTTTTTCAATTATATATGGAATAGATAATTCCGTGACCCTTTCAAGATTAACCTCCCGGATATAAACACCATTCATCCAGCGCGCCTTTGCCACATCAAAAACGGCCGGGCTTGAATGAAGTCTTTCAATGGAAAATTCCCTTATCATTTCATCAATATGCATTATTTCTTTCCCTTCTGGATGGGACCATCCCAGCAAGGCAAGATAGTTAACAAAAGCCTCGGGAAGGAAACCCTTGTCACGGAATTCCTCTACAGATGTAGCTCCATGCCTTTTGCTCAGCTTTTTACCATCAGGGCCGAGGATCATCGATACATGTGCAAATTTCGGCGGTATAATTCCAAAGGCCTCATAAAGAGCTAATTGTTTTAGTGTATTTGAAAGATGGTCATCACCCCTGATTACATGGGTTATCTCCATAGATATATCGTCCACAACCACTGCAAAATTGTATATGGGTAAGCCATTTGACCGCATAATCGCAAAATCGCCCAGCGAACCCTCTTTGAAAACGACTTCACCCTTTACCAGATCAATAAAGGCGTATTCCTTCCTTGGCATCTTGAAAAATATAGCAGGCTTCAAACCCTTTTCTCTAAATTCCTTGCGCCTTTCCGGAGTATCAAATTCTCTGAACATCTCTTCTGAATAATGCGGAGCTTTGCCCTTAGCCATCAGAGAGTCATGCAGTCTTTTGATTTCTTCAGGGGAAGCGAAAACTTCATAAGCTTTCCCCTCTTCAAGCAATCTTTCTGCCATCTGTCTGTATATATATTTCCTTTCGCTTTGCCGGTAAGGACCATAAGACCCACCAATATCAGGACCTTCATCCCATGAAATCCCCATCCATAGAAGAGATTCTATCAATTTTTCTTCAGATTCTTTTGTTGATCTTTCTAAATCGGTGTCTTCTATTCTAAGAACGAATTTTCCATCAGAATGTCTGGCATAAAGATAATTAAAAAGAGCCGTCCTGGCTCCTCCTACATGCAAGTGCCCTGTTGGGCTTGGAGCAAACCTAACTCTAACCATTTCTTTCACCACCTGTCAGATGTTTAAATGTTTTTCAGCCATGAGCACCCCGGCAATGGTCTTTCCATCTAAAATTTTACCTGAAAGAATCTCTTTTACAATGTCTTGAAAGGAAAGCTCTATCTTTTCTATAAACTCTCCGGAATCAGGTTCTGGTTCTCCATCGGGTATAACCTCAGCGAGAAAGATGTGAATTTTTTCGTCAGAAAATCCCGGTGAAGTGTACATTTCACTTAATTTCGTTAATTTCATTGCTTTATAACCCGTTTCCTCTTTCAGTTCCCTGACAGCACAGAGTTCTGGTTCCTCGCCTTCTTCCAGTTTTCCAGCGGGGATTTCCAGTAAAAACTGGTTGACTGGAAACCGAAATTGCTTTACAAGTATTATCTTATCGCCAAAAACAGGTACTACTGCGACAGCACCTTGATGACGCACTACTTCCCGATGGCTCTCAGAACCATCTATCAGTTTAACTCTGTGCTTTTCCACCTTTATAATATTGCCAGTAAAAATCTCTTTACATTGTATGGATTTTTCGGCTTTTGGTTCCTGAACTTCCATTTATCGTCATTCTCCTCTTAAATCAAATTGTAACGGAAGTAATTCAGACACACTGGTTTCCATTACCTCATTTCGTCCTGCCAATATGACTGTAAACTCTCCAAATTCAGCCATAACCTGACGGCATGCGCCACAGGGTGGGGTCGGGGCTTCCTGTGACCCAACAACAACCAAGCCTTTGAATTTCCTTTTGCCGTTACTTACCGCGGAAAAGATGGCACTGCGTTCAGCACATATGGTAAGACCCAGGGAAGCATTTTCTACATTCGTTCCCAGAAATATCTCTCCATCTTCTGTTAAGAGAGCCGCACCAACTGCAAAATTCGAATAAGGGGAATATGAGTTCTCTCTTGCTTCCTTGGCTTTTTCAATCAGCAGCTTCTTTTCCTCTTTGGTCAGCATGTCTTCTCCTCCGTTCCACAGTAAGCTTTATTTTCTCGATACGGTTCTTACCAATTGCTATGATTTCAAAGTCGAAACCATCTATACTTATTATCTCACCAACCTCAGGAAAACGCTCCAAAACTTCAAGCAGATATCCACCTACGGTTTCAAACTCCGTTTCAGGGAATTTGACTTCAAGTTCTCTTTCAATATCATTTATAGGTGTCATTCCATCTATTATATATGTATTCTCACCTATCTTCTCTATTGTTATTTCCTCGGATTCTACATCGTACTCATCCAGAATTTCCCCTGTAAACTCCTCAAGGATGTCTTCCATGGACACCAGTCCCGCAGTACCACCATATTCATCCACTACAATGGCTAAATGAATTTTTCTCTGCTTGAATTCTTTCATCAAATCATGGATTTTTTTGGTTTCCGGTATGAAAAATGGAGCGCGCATTATTTCCTTTACCGGAATAGTATTCAAAATCTTTTCCGTGTAATTTCTCTCCGCAATATAGCCAATGATATCTTTTGCATAGCACACACCAACAATGCGGTCAATGTTATCCCGGTAAACGGGTATTCGTGAATACCCTTCTTCATGAACAAGATTTAATAGATCCCTGAGTACTGCATCCTCTTCTATACACACTATTTCAACCCTTGGTGTCATAATTTCTTTTACAGAGGTGTCCTTTAATTCCAGGGACATCTTCATCATACGTCTTTCTTCGGGAAGCAGTACACCTTCTTCATGGCCTGCGTCGACAGCGGAAATGATTTCATCCTCGGTTATAAAGGGGGTTTCTCTGACTTTTTTTCCTCCTCTGATCACTATCAAAGCGTTGGAGATTCTCATAAGAAGCCATATAATCGGGGTGAGAACCCTTGTTACAAAGGAGATAAAACTTATTATCCTGCGAAAGACTTTTTCAGAATTTTCCCTTGCATGGATCTTGGGTGTTATCTCACCAAAGACAAGTATCAGAAAAGTCATCACACCGGTTACTATAGCTGCTGCAGTGCTCTGAGCACTTTCAGGCAGTATTTTTAATACCAGAAGTGTGGCCACAGAAGATGCGAGAATGTTGACAAGATTATTCATTATGAGAATCGCTGTGAGCATCTTATTTGGCTTTTCAAGGGATTCTTGAAGAATTTGCTGCATGGATTTGTCTTTTTCCTCTTTTAGGAGTTTCCTTAACTTCAACCTACTCACAGAAGTAAGAGCGGTCTCAGAACCGGAAAAAAGTCCAGAAAGATAGATCAAAAAAACAAGAAACAGAAAGTTCAATAACAACGAGAGAGGGTCTCCAGTACTGGCTGGGTCTTCCACTGTAATTTAACACCTCCAGATCAATAGTGATATGTTTTTCCCTTTATTATTGTTTCAGCCCTGTATAGCTGTTCTAAGAGCAGTAACACCGCCATCTCATGGGTAAAAGTTAGCTTTGACAATGAGAAAAGCTCCCATCCGCCTTCCAGTATTTCACGGGAAAAGCCATAAGGCCCACCTATGAGAAACAATACTTTTTTCACACTTCTATTTTGCCATGTTTTTAGCTTCGATGCAAATTGAACCGATGTGGGGATTTTCCCTCTTTCATCAAGAATCAAAACCTTTGCATATTTCTCAACTTCAATTATACCGATATATCTTTTTGCTTCTTCCTTTTTTATTTCTTCAATATTGCTTCCTCTTCCCGGTGGTAACGTTGTAATTTTAACCGTAGCATAAGGGGACACCCATTTCAAGTACTGTTCCACCCCTATTTTGATGAAATCCGTTTTGATCTTACCGGTTACCACTATTTCAAAGGTCACCGGCTATCACTCTTCCTTTTTTAATCGTGGCGGTAACGATCTTTCTGGAGAACATATACGGCAAATCGATGTAACTATCCATATCGAGGAGAGCAATGTCGGCATCATAGCCTATTTCCAATAACCCTTTACTGTCAGCCATACTCAATACATGAGCACTATTTGCTGTATAAGCAGTTATCGCCTCTTCTACACTGAGACCGTTTCGAGAAACTGCAAGATGAATTACGATTTGAGGGTTATAGATGTTGCATGAACCCGGGTTGAAATCTGACCCTAACGCAACAATCCCATTATGTTCAACCAGAAAATCTCCTCTTGCATACTTCTCTTTTAGAAAGAAAGAAGTTCCAGGCATTAATACCGCTGTGACATCACTGTTCGCTATTGTTTCAAGAGTAACCTCATCTGCTGCAATTAAGTGATCCGCTGAAACAGCCCCAAGCTCAACGGCAAGTTTCCCGCCGCCAGAATTTACTAGTTCATCAGCATGCATTCTTATCCTGAAACCCTGTTTTACCAATTCCTTCAAAAATCTTCTGCTCTCATCAGGCTCAAAAACGCCCTTTTCACAGAAAATATCAGCTGTATCTGTATATTCTTTCACTTTATCAGTGAAGCCAAGCAAATATTCAAGATATTCCCTTTTATCCCTGTAATTGTGCGGGAAAGCATGTGCACCCAAAAAGGTGGAAATCACATCAATAGGTTGGGACTTATTCAGGCGGTTTAACACCCTTAACTGTTTTAGCTCTGATTTCTCATCAAGCCCATAACCGCTTTTTCCCTCTACCGTGGTTATTCCGCAATGTGCCATTTCCACTAAATTTTTCATATTGTATTGAAAAAGCTCGGTTTCAGAAGCCTTTCTAACCGCTTCAACAGTTGAAAAAATGCCGCCGCCGTTCTCCATTATTTCCATATAGCTTTTCCCCTCGAGGCGCATGAGAAACTCAGAGCTTCGATTTCCTATAAAGGGAATATGAGTGTGGCAATCAACAAACCCGGGCAAAGCTATCAATCCCTTTGCCTGGATTTTTCTCAACGCAGGCGGCTTTTCAGTCCCGATATAGGCGATTTTTCCATCCTTTATACCTATATTCGCTCTTTTTATAACTCTGAGCATTCCCATTTCTTTACCCCTGACGGGGCCTTTGTGGATGGGGGAAACGATCTCTTTAAGACCAACAATTAGAGCATCAAGCTCCATTATTGATCAACCTCACGTGAAATTGCATCGAGCAGTTTCTTTTCGATAACCGAATCGGGATCGTAGTTTTCCAGGCGCAAATAAAAATCTGCAACATCAAAGAGGGCTTTCATCGGAACCATGCCGACAATTTCCGAGCCAACTATTGGGACACCATATCTTTCCGCTTCAAGCTTAATAATTTCAAAAACTCTATGAATGGGGGTCTTTTTATAGTTCGTCAAATTCATGGAAACCTGTACTATACCCCTCTCTTCAAGCTTAAAACCCAGAGCTTTTACATACCTGAACCCACCGCTAATATGCCTGACGGATTTTGCAATTTTTTTTGCAATTTCAATATTGTCTGTACCGAGGTTAACGTTGAAGGCTATTAGGAATTCCCTGCATCCTACAGCTACGACACCAGCAGTGGGATGAACTTCATCAGGTCCAAAATCGGGCTTCCATTGAGGGAGCTTTATTTTTTCATGAAAACCTTCGAATTCCCCTTTTCTAATCTCCGAAAGATTCTCGCGTTCCTTTGAGCTAGCAGAATACTCATAAAGATACACCGGTATCTCAAGTTCTTCACCGATTTTTTTGCCAAGCTCTTTTGAAAGTTCTACACATTCTTCCTTTGTAACCCCCATAATAGGCACAAGAGGAATGACATCTACCGCTCCCATTCTTGGGTGTTCGCCACGATGTTTTCTGAGATCTATCAATTCCTGAGCTTTTTTTGACATGTTAAAAAGTGCTTTAATAACAGCCTCAGGATCTCCAGCAATGGTCACTACCGATCTATTATGATCTGGATCGCTTGAATAGTCGAGAACCCATACTTTTTCAACTGCTCTTGCTTCATCTACAATAGCTTCTACTACTTCTTGTCTCCTGCCTTCACTGAAATTGGGAACTGATTCGACGATTTTCATATAGCAACCTCCTTTTATGTTTGTTAAATTGATTTTTGGTTCCATACCTCGTTATTGGCATTACAAAGGTATATTCTTGCGTAACTCCTATATCTTGATTATATCTCACTGGTTCTAAATTTAGCCTCGACTTTTTTGGTAAGCACCCTATATACCAATCCGAGCTGAGCTGAAAAAATCATCACTGAACTGCCACCGTAACTGATAAAAGGAAGTGGAATACCTGTAACCGGCATTAATCCAATGTTCATTCCTATGTTTTCAGTTATGTGGATTAGAAAAGTAACCATAACTCCAACAGAAACGAGATATGAAAACATATCCGGGGCTTTTTTGGTTGCACTCCATAAGTTCAACATCAAAATCGCATAAAGCACGAGCAATGTAAATGCTCCAACAAACCCCATTTCTTCACCAATAACAGAGAAAATAAAATCGGTATAGTCTTCTGGAACAAAACCGTATCTGTTCATAACACCTAACAATAAGCCCTTTCCTGCAAATCCCCCAGAACCTATAGCCCTTATAGCTTGTACAGTATTATATGCCGAACTCGATGCGTATTTTTCAGGGTTCATAAAGCTGATAATTCTATTCATCTGATACTCTTCAAGCCCGAAAAACATCAGCAAAGGAAAAAGAACAAGCCCCATTATCAGCACAACAAGAATCCATTTATCGAATTTTCTGCTGAAAAAAGTGATAAAAAACCAGATCCCCAAAATCATAAGAGTCATCCCGAGATCCGGTTCTCTATAAATCAGCAATGCAATTAATCCAGTTATTGCTGTGCCTGCGAAAAAGCCACCTTTCGATTCCGAATACAGCTTGGCCAGAAAAAGAACTATCACAAATTTAGCCACTTCTGACGGCTGAAAACTCGCAATACCAAGGTTCATCCAGCGCCTTGAACCTGATACAGGAGGCAAAAATAGCACAACTATCAACAGTAAAAATGAGATTAATAGCAGCTTGACGGTAAGAGTTTTCCAGAATCTGAAACTGAATCTGGATACAACAAAAAAGGCTGATAATGCAAGCACATCCCAGAACAATTGCCTGTAAAACAAACCAGAATATCTGCTACCATATGTAGCAGAAAACAATGCCAGAAGTCCATAGGACATAAGAGCAACCAGGTTAAACGGTAAAAGGAAATCAGTGCCTTTTCTCATCTAATCTTTTCCTGATTCCCTCCTGCAATTTGCAAAAAGAGCACGTATCCTGTGTTGTGGGATAACCACAATTGCTACATTCTTTAAGCTCGATTTCACCTTCATAGCCAGAAAAGATTTCTCTAACCTTAAAATATTCTGTCAAGAAACGATGTTTTGTGCCAGGCTGATTAACTTCGAGAGTGTTCAAAAGCTCTTTATACAACATCGAAGAAGCACCGCGAGAGGCGGGACATTCTTCCATGATATAATCAATACCTTTCATAAGGGCAAAAGTTGCTACTTCCCTCTCGCTCAGGAGAATCAAAGGTTTTACCTTTGGGGTTAGTTTATGATGAGTTCTTGGCAAGACTGGATATTGCTTTTCAAGATACCCCAGTTGCCAGTGTGTTATGTTACCAAAGAGCGTTGCAGCTTCATCATCAAGGTTATGACCTGTTGCTATCACATCATAATTCGACTCGTTAGAAAACCGGTTCATTATATATCTTTTCACAAGACCGCAAATCGAACATGTCTTTCTGCGCATGAGCTTTGCCGCCTCGGGAGTGGAGAGTCCACCAAGATACTCTCTCACGCTGGAAATGAAAAGCTTTAGCCCTTTCCTTTCAGCAAAAGAAATTGCTTTACTTTTCGAAATCTCTGAATATTTTCCAATTCCAAGATCTATATAGAGCCCATGTGCATTATAACCAAGATCATTCAGAACTTCCCATAGAACAAGACTATCTTTGCCTCCAGAAACAGCCACAAGTATCTTCCAATCAGGTCCAAACATCCTGTATTTTTTTACAGCCTTTTTCACCCGGGAGTAAAAAAACTCTTCGTAATGCTCCTGACAAAGGGCTATATTGTGTTGCTTGAGATGTATTATCGCTTCTGATGAACACTTCTTACATTTCAAAATAAATCCTCCTCACAAAAGACATATTAAGAGTTTTCAAGAAGGTTTGGTCCTGTTCCTGATGTATAATTTTAACACCGGAGGAAAAAGAAGATGAGAATATCAGTTGTCGGAATTGGAAAAGCCGGGAGTTTATTGGCAAAGTTTTTTTATAGAAAAGGGTATTCTGTCTCGCACCTGATTAACAGAACACCAGAGCAGGCTCTAAAGTTGGCTCATGAACTGCCAGGCTGTAAAGCAGGCGGATTTGAGCTATTAGCAGAGCTCGAAGATGTGGTCATAATAGCCACTTCTGATTCCGCTATTAGAGATACCTTTTTGAGAATATGGAATGTTAACACCAGACCCGAATATTTCATACACCTTAGTGGTGCGATTAGTTCCCGGGTTTTTGAAGAAGCCGCCAAGGCAGAAAAGGGCGTTGCAAGTTTTCATCCTAATCTATCCATATCCAGCTTTTCTATTTCACCTTCCCTTTTGCAAAAAGCCATTTTTGGACTGGAGGGAAATGAAAAAGGAATTGCATTCCTGGCTTCAATTGCTAAAAAAGAGGGACTTAGGTATGTTAATATTTCAACGGAAAGCAAAATTCTTTACCATGCTGCTGCTGTTTTCAGCTCAAATTTTACCCAGCTTATGCTAAAACAAGCAGAGAGTTTGTATCGCGAAAAGCTCCTGTTTGATAACCTGAGTGTCGTTGAACTTTTGGAATCTTATCTTGAAGGTCTTCTTAAAAAGGTGAAGACGGGTACCCTTAGCGAATTTAGTGGTCCAGCAGCCCGAAATGATCAAAGAACCCTTGAATTGGAACAAAGATGTTTATCTGAGATCAATCCTAAACTTGGTAAGCTTTACGAGGAGCTTTCATGCATGATACGACATGTGAGAGGTGATTAGCGTGAACGTGCGAAAAATAATAAATTCCAAGGGAAAAGAAAAGCTTTCCATGATAACTGTTTATAGTTATTTTCAGGCAAAGATGGCCGAAGAGGCAGGAATAGACCTGTTACTTGTCGGAGACTCTTATGGAAATGTGATGCTCGGCTACGAGAACACACTTCCTGTTTCAATGGAGCATCTTCTGCCCGTTGTAGAAGCGGTAAAGAGAGGTGCTCGAAATTCGTTCATCATAGCCGACATGCCCTTTATGTCTTATCAACCTTCTGAAAGTGAAGCAATAAAGAATGCCTGCCTTTTTATGAAGGCCGGTGCCAATGCTGTAAAAATCGAAGGTGGCGTTGAGGTTGCCAGCCTCATAAAAAAATTGACTGATTACGGAATTCCTGTAATGGGTCATGTTGGTCTCACCCCACAGCACTTGAATAAGATTGGCGGCTATTTTGTGCAAGGGCGCAGTGAAAAGAGCATTAAAAATCTGGTGGAAAATGTCAATGCTCTTGAAGACGCAGGAGCTTTTGCTATTGTCTTAGAACTCATAGTTGAGGAAGTGGCAAGGACATTGACAGAAGAATTGAAAATCCCCACAATCGGAATTGGATCAGGTAAATATTGTGATGGGCAGGTGCTTGTGTGGCATGACCTTTTGGGGATCAACACAGAATTCAAACCAACTTTTGTGAAACGCTATGCAAATCTTAGAGAAACAATAGTAAATGCTTTGAAAAGATACGACGAAGAGGTCAAGTCGGTAAAATTTCCTTCAGACGAGCACAGTTTCAGGGAGGTGAAAGGATGACCGGCTGGATTTCCACCTTATCCAAAATAGGAATCAGCCTTTTACTTCTCCTGGTGGCTTATTATTCTTCAAAGCTAACATTCAGAGTAATACAGGGTTTTTATTCAAGAAAAGGGACTTCTCTCAAAGCACCCAATACATTAAGGCTTGTGTTGAACATCTTTTTCTTTTTAATTGCAGCAATGATAATCCTGAGTGTGATCTTTGAAGATCTTATACCGGTCATCACCGGCATTGGAGTGGGAGGGCTTGTCGTTGGTATAGCCCTTCAAAGACCTCTCGAAAACATCATTTCCGGGATATTTCTGCTTGTCGGCAGAGCTGTTATTGAAGGGGATGTTGTCAAAATAGGGGAACACAGTGGGGTTGTTGAAACGGTTAATCTAAATCACACTATTCTGAAGAGTTTCGATGGAAAAAGAGTTCTCATTCCCAATATATCAGTGTGGAGGGGAGAGATTATACACTATTGGCCCGGACCTATCAGAAGATTAGAAATGATTGTTGGCCTTCCTTACGAAGTCGAAGTTTCCGTAGCCCTGAGTGTTTTACAGGAAGTCATAGATGAAGAGGAGCTTATCTATAAAGGCGAAGGCATTTCAAATTTCGTTGTTTTCAATGGTTTCAATACTTCAAGCATTGATTTCAAGCTCTATTTCTGGTTTGAAAGAGCCAACTATTTTGATGTTCAAAACAATGTTGCGGCTGGAATATATAAAAAGCTGAAAGAAAAGGGCATTACCATACCTTTTCCTCAGCTTGATATACACGTAAAAGAGCTGCCCGGAGTCGGAGGGATTCAGTGATTATAGGAGAGGAAATTTACTCTTTTACCGAATTGCCTTCAACAAACAGATATGCCATTGAAAATCTCTCCAGATTACCCTCAGGAACCATTGTTTGGGCGCTTAAACAAACTGCGGGCTATGGAAGGTTTAACCGTCCATGGCATTCCGATGACGGGGGACTCTGGTTCAGCATTGTCTTCAAACCCCGCCTATTGAAAGATACTGGTTACTACACAAAATTGATCAGTGTTGGCATTGCTGAACTGCTTTGTGAGCTGGACTGTGATGCTATGATCAAATGGCCAAATGATGTCTACGTAAAGGGAAAGAAAATTGCTGGAATCCTCACTGAATCTGTAATTGAAGGGGAAAGGTTACTCGGTGTCGTAACAGGAGTGGGACTTAATGTCAAGAACACTATTCCGCCCGAATTATCAAAAATTGCTATTTCTTTAAAAGAGGTTACTTCAAAAGATTATGATGTGAGCTTTATTCTAAAAAGGCTTTTAAACAAGCTTGAGAACCTTCGTAGAAAATACCTTCAGGTGAGAATGAAGAAATATTTCACAAGAAAATGGAAAAAATACCTGATGCACAGGGAAGGAGATAAAATAAGGTTGAGCTTGCCGAATGGTGAAAAAATAACCGGAACCATAGAAAAAATAAACTCCGAATACCTCTTGCTGAAAACAGACAATAAGACGATAAAGATAATGGCGGGGGAAATTCTTTAATGAACTGCTATCAATTATCGCTTTTTTCTTCTCTAATAACTTCTACTTCCATGTTTTCTATCACTTTGATCACAATGGTCCTATTTGCAAAGTTTATTTGAATTTCATCCCCATAGTTCACTTCGCTGGAGGGTTTCGCCTTCTTTCCATTTTTCAGCACAAAGCCTTTGTCAATAGCATCTTTTGCAAGTGTTCTACGTTTGATTATCCTGTTTATCTTTAGAAATTTATCAAGCCTCAAAATTTCACCTCGCAACAGAAAAGGCCGGCTTACGCCGGCCCTCATTTTTCTTTTTTCCAGCGCATTACAGGTTTTCTGGAAGCCATGGTTTCATCAAGGCGCCTTACAGGCGTAGTATATGGCGCGTTCTTAAGGGTTTCAGGGTTATCTCTGGCTTCTTCAAGAATCTTTCCGATGACTTCAACAAATCTGTCAAGGTTATCTTTGCTTTCGGTTTCGGTTGGTTCAATCATCATTGCTTCGTGTACAATAAGAGGAAAGTAAATCGTTGGAGGATGTACTCCATAATCCAGAAGACGTTTTGCCAGATCCAGAGTCTTTACGCCAAATTCCTTGACGAGTATACTTCCGTCAAGTACGAATTCATGTTTACAAATTCCGGGATGAGAAGCTTTTATGAGTTTAGATAGCTTGACCCTCAAATAATTGGCATTCAATACAGCCATCTCACTGGCGAATTTCAAACCATCTTTACCCAGCATCCTGATGTAAGCATAAGCTTTGAGAAGAACCCCAAAATTACCATAGAAGCTCCTCACCTTTCCAATACTCTTTGGCAAATTATAGTCGAAATAATAACCATCATCATTCAGTGCAACAATCGGGACAGGAAGAAATTCTTTCAATTTTGCACTGACACCAACCGGACCGCTACCCGGGCCTCCCATTCCATGAGGGGTTGAAAAGGTTTTGTGAAGGTTAAGATGAACAATGTCAAAGCCCATATCTCCCGGCCTGACACGACCCATGATAGCGTTTAGGTTTGCACCGTCATAATAAAGAAGGGTTCCATTTTTGTGAGCAATCTTCGAAATTTCGAGGATATCTTTCTCAAAAAGACCCAAAGTATTGGGATTAGTCAGCATTATAGCTGCTACACTATCATCAAGAACCTCTTTGAGATTATCAAGGTCAACCAAACCGGAAGAATTAGAGGCGATTTCTACTACTTCAAAACCCGCCATTTTTGCCGATGCAGGGTTTGTGCCGTGGGCAGAGTCCGGGACGATGACTTTCCTTCGCTGCTGTTCTCCCTTCACTTCAAAGTATTTTTTCACGATAAGCATGCCGGTAAGTTCTCCGTGTGCTCCGGCAGCTGGCTGAAGCGTAAAAGCGTCCATACCTGTTATTTCAGAGAGCATTTTTTGAAGCTCGTACATAACCTCCATAGCTCCCTGTATGCTCTCAATGGGTTGATGGGGATGAAGATGTAAAAATCCCTCAAGAGAGGCGACTTCTTCATTTAACCTTGGATTGTATTTCATCGTACAGGAACCCAGTGGATAAAAACCACAGTCTACAGAATAATTTTTTCTGGACAATTCCGTATAGTGGCGCACAACATCTACTTCGCTACTTTCAGGGAGCTCCGGATCTCTTTTCCTCAAAAGATGCTCCGGAACATTTGAAAGAGGAGAGCTATCATGAAGAGGTTCGTCAGGTAATGAATACCCCTTTCTTCCAGATACAGATTTTTCAAATATCGTCATAATATCTCCTCCAGACGGCCAAGAAGAAATTCGAGGTCTTCATTTCTAACTGCTTCTGTTGTGCAAAACAGAACAGAATTGCCAAGTTCCGGAAAATCCTTTTCAAGCTCCATCGGACCGAGTATTTTGTGTTTCAACAAATCAGCGTTGAGCTTGCTAGCAGATGTGCCTTTTAATCTAACGGGAAATTCATGGAAAAAAGGTCCGGAAAACAGGGGTTCCATTCCCTCGATTTTTGAAATTTGATGGAAGAGATAATGAGCTTTATCAAAGGACCTTATCGCAACTTCTCTAAGGCCTTCTTTTCCCAAAAGGCTCATATACATAGCAGCGATAACAGCATTATGGGCATGGTTAGAGCAGATATTAGAAGTTGCTTTCCCCCTCCTTATATGCTGCTCTCTTGTCTGAAGAACCATGACATAGCCAGTTTTTCCATCAACATCCTTTGTTTCTCCGATAATTCTTCCGGGCATTTTTCTGACAAACTTTTCCCTTGTTGCAAAAAAACCAAATCCCGGTCCGCCTAAACTGGATGGATTGCCTAATGGTTGTCCTTCCCCCACAACTATATCCGCGCCAAAACTCCCCGGAGCTTCAAGCACAGAGAGCGCAATGGGGTTAGCAACTACTATAAACATGATCTTCTCATCAAGAAGTGCTTTTATTTTCTTTAAATCCTCAATGATGCCAAAGTAATTGGGATAACCAACAATAACCGCAGAAACATCATCATCAAGGGTGCTTTTCAATTTTTCCAGATCAATCTGGCCTGTGTCCTTTGAATAAGGGAGTTCTTCAATTTCAATACTCTGGGCATGGCAATAAGTATTGGTTACATGCCGATATTCCGGGTGGATTGTCTGTGAAATCAGAACCCTATTCCTGCCATTAGTCCGCACAGCCATCAATGCGGCTTCGGCGACAGCAGTAGCACCATCATACATAGAAGAGTTCGCTACTTCGAGCCCGGTCAGTTCGGCTATCATTGTTTGAAATTCAAACAGTGCCTGTAAAGTGCCCTGCGATACTTCGGGCTGGTAAGGAGTATAAGCGGTGAGAAATTCCCCTCTTGAAGATAAATACCTGATAGCGGAAGGAATATAGTGATAATAAACTCCGGCACCCCGGAAAATTGCCATTTCGTTTAAGCTAAGATTTTTTTTAGACAGAGCCTTTAATTCTCGCGCCACACTGAATTCATCAGAGCTCTCTGGCAGATCCAGTTTAAAATCGAAAACCTTCGGTACATCTTCAAAAAGGGCTTCAATGCTTTTTACCCCAATGGTTTCGAGCATTTCTGATATCTCGGTTTCTGTATGTGGTATGTAAGAATAGCGGCTCATTTTAGGCCTCCTCTTCTTCGCAATACTTCTTATACTCCTCCTCATCCATTAAACCGTCTAATTCAGCAGGATCGCTGAGTTCCAGTTTGAAGATCCAACCACTTTTTTCAGCATCGCTGTTTATAGTTTCAGGAGCGCTATCCAATTCCTCGTTGACTTCGACGACTTTTCCCGAAAGCGGTGAATATACATCACTTGCAGCCTTTACAGACTCAACAGAGCAAATTGTATCGCCTTTGGTGACTTCCTTACCAACTTCAGGAAGTTCAACATAAACAATGTCTCCAAGGTGTTCCTGGGCGTAATTGGATATTCCTACCGTTGCGACATTTCCCTCAACATGAACCCATTCATGAGTTTTTGCGTATTTTTTCATTGTACTCCTCCTTTCCCATTTTCAGGCCTTTGATTTAACTGAACCTCTGTAAAAAGGTGTTTTTACAACCTGCGCTTTGACAAGTTTGTTCCTGATCTTTACAAATACTTCTGTACCTGCTTTCCAATAACTCTTTTTTACATAAGCCAGTGCAAGTCTTTTCCCTGTTGAAGGAGAAAGCATGCCGCTGCTTACCCAACCGATATTTTTATCATCAGCGTAAATTTCATAGCCATGCCTGGCTATTCCTTTATCTAACAATTCCAAACCTCTGAGCCTCTTTTCGAGACCTTTTTCGCGCTGTTCTAACAGAGCCTGGCGCCCATAAAATTCCTTTTCGAATTTTACCGCCCATTTAAGCCCGGCTTCAAGGGGGGTTATTTCATCTGTGAGCTCATTCCCATACAGCATATAACACGCTTCAAATCTCAGAAGATCCCTTGCACCAAGGCCCGCTGGCTTAACGCCATAGGAAGCACCGACTTCAAGAATTTTTCGCCACAGCGGAACCGCAGCTTCTGTGCTAACATATAGTTCGAAGCCATCTTCGCCCGTGTATCCCGTTCTTGAAACAATGCAATCAATCCCGTTTACTTTTCCCCGTGTGAAATGGTAGAAGGAAATTTCATCAAGCATTACCTGTGAAATTTCCTTGAGGATTTCTTCAGCCTTAGGACCCTGAAAAGCAAGCTGGGCTGTCTGGTTAGATATGTTGCTCAATGTAATAGAAAAGTCTCTGTCTTTTGCCCTTTCAAGAACCCAGTTGTAATCCTTATCGATATTTGAAGCGTTTACAACGAGCATCACTTCACTATTGCTAATCCTGTAAACCAGCAAGTCGTCAACCACGCCACCTTTTTCGTTACACATAGGCGTGTAACAGATCTCGCCGTTTTTTAGAGTGGATACGGAATTTGTTACCAGATAATCGGCAAAAGCTACTGCATCATTACCTTTGATAGAGATTTCTCCCATGTGAGATACATCAAAAAGCCCTGCTACAGTTCTTACTGCTTTGTGTTCCTCAATTATGGATTCATACTGGACAGGCATTTCCCAGCCACCAAACTCTACCATTCGTGCGCCAAGTCGAAGATGTTCATGGTAAAGGGGTGTCTTTTTTAGGTCTCCCATTAGTTATTACTCCTTTCCGCTGTATTCTTCAAGTATTTTTTTTGCTTTTTCAAACATTTCGTCAGGCACAAGGATATCTGAAAGTGATCCTTCCCCAAAGTAAATAGTGTCAGTGTAAGCGATGTGTGACGGCTTTATTTCTACTTCAATGCCTTCGTTTTCAAGAATTCCTTTAATCAGCTCTGCTTCATGGCGCTGAATAGCTTCTTTAAGCTTTTTCATGGCTTTCACCTCGCTTCCGATTAATTATAGCATTGACTGCCAGGCTTCGTTAATCAACATAAAGTCTCAGCTTAAATGAGATTTGGCAATTAATGTGCTATAATCACGCCGGATTTAACTTTACTTTGTTATGCTCAGGAGGTCGATGGTATGGTAAAAAAAATAGCAGTGCTTACAAGTGGCGGGGACGCACCTGGAATGAATGCCGCTATTCGCTCAACTGTAAGAACAGCGGTAACCGAAGGGTATGAAGTGGTTGGCATAAAGCGGGGGTATTCAGGTCTTTTAGATGAGGATATCTTTGACATGGATTATTCTTCAGTTGGCGGGATTATGGAAAAGGGTGGCACTATTTTACAAACATCCCGTTGCGAAGAGTTCAGAACTGAGCAAGGGCGCAAGAAAGCTTCTGAAATACTCAAAAAGCACGGGATAGATGCTCTTGTTGTCGTAGGTGGAGAAGGAAGCCTTACAGGGGCAATGCTATTGATGGAGGAAACCGGTATTCCTTCCGTAGGCATTCCCGGGACAATAGACAACGACATAGCCCATACTGATATGTGTATAGGCGTTGATACCTGTTTGAATACCTGCGTAGAAAACATCCAAAAATTGAAAGACACCGCTTCATCTCATGAAAGAGCTTTCGTTGTAGAAGTTATGGGAAGAAGCTCTGGTTATGTGGCTCTGAATGCTGGTATTGCAACTGGAGCAGAGGCAATAATAATACCGGAAAGACCTGTCGATTACAAAGCAATAGCCGAAAAAATTTGGAATGAAAGAAATCGAGGAAAGATCAACTGTATTATAGTGGTAGCAGAAGGCGCGGCGAGCGCATATACAGTTGCAAGGCATATGGAACACAGAATAGGTTACGAAACAAGAATAACCATTCTTGGACATATCCAGAGGGGCGGTACTCCCACAGCTTTTGATAGAATTCTTGCTTCCCGGATGGGATATGAAGCCATTCAAGCGATAAAAGACGGCGAATTTGGCGTAATGCTCGCTCTCCAATCAGGAAAAATGGCAAGGGTTCCTTATTCAAAGGTTTTATCTGAGAAAAAAGGGCTTGACGAAACTCTCATAAAAATGGCAGCAATCCTCTCCTGATTTTTAATGAGGTGGTATTTGTGAGAAAAACCAAAATTGTCTGTACTATTGGTCCAGCTACTGAATCACCCGAAATGATTAAAAAGCTCATACTCGCGGGTATGAATGTCGCACGCCTTAATACTTCCCATGATACCCCTGATCACCACAGAGAAAGAATCCGCACCATAAAAAGAATAAGAGATGAACTCGGTATCCCTGTTGCGATATTGCTTGACCTTTCAGGACCAAAGCTTAGAACGGGCACTTTCAACAATGATAACGTATCTTTGCATAAGGGGCAAAAATTCTCTTTAACAACAGAGAACATCATTGGCGACAGCAATGGTGTTAGTGTGAACTATCCGTTATTACCCCGGGAAGTAAATCCCGGGGACATTATCCTGCTCAATGATGGAAAAGTGAAGCTGAAAGTTCTTGATACTTCGGAAAAATCCATCACAACAGAGGTTTTGAATGATGCCGAGATTACGCATCATCGCGGAATAAACGTACCGGGAATAGACCTTAGCATAAACGCTGTAACAAAGAAAGATGAAGTCTATATAAAACTCGGGGTTGAAGAAGGCGTTGATTATTTTGCGCTTTCCTTTGTGAGAAAACCCGAAGACGTTAAAAAAGCCCGGGAAATCATAAATAGTCACGGGTCAAATATACCTGTTGTTTCAAAAATCGAAACCTCTCAGGCGTTATCGAAAATAACTGAAATTTCCGAAGTTAGCGATGGTCTTATGGTTGCCAGAGGAGATCTTGGTGTTGAAATTCCAGTCGAAGAAGTTCCAATAGCCCAAAAAAAGATTATAAAGGCAGGTAACAGGCACAGGATACCTGTTATTACCGCTACACAGATGCTTGAATCAATGATCGAAAACCCGACTCCCACGCGGGCAGAAGCGACCGACATTTCAAATGCCATTCTCGATGGTACAGACGCTATTATGCTTTCTGCTGAAACTTCTATTGGCAACTATCCCATTGAAGCTGTGTGTGTGATGAATAAAACCGCAATATCTACTGAAAGATACCTTCAGGAAAATCCTCATATCCTCCATTGGACTCGCCGTGACGCGGATGCCGATGATCACACCGATGCCATTTGCAGGGCTGCATGGGACATAAGTGAAAGTTTAAAAGTTAAATTGATTGTTTCATCAACTTATTCAGGGCACACTGCCATAAACGTTTCAGGGTTCAGACCCAGATCGACCATTCTCGCGGTTACTCCTAACAGAAGAACTTACTACCAACTGTCTCTTGTATGGGGCGTATTGCCGCTTTATCAGAAGATAGGCTCATCTATCGATGAAATGGTGGAGATTGCCGGGAAAAAAGCACGGGAAATGGAATTAATCAAAGGTGGAGATCATTTCATAATCACCGCTGGTGTTCCACTGGGAGTAGCGCATTCTACAAATATGCTCAAGCTGGAAAAAGCGTAAAAAGCAAGGGGAAATGATATGAAATACAGAGTTTTTGATTTATAATCAGGTATATTTTACTCTTATTAGATATAAACCTATAATATGGCTTGTTTTTGGAATTGAAGATGTCCGCTTTTTGTTTTATCATTTTATTAGCAAACTAACACTTAGAGTGCTAATATTTCTTCGAAAATATGAAAGGAGGTCGTTGTATGAAAGTTATCCCGTTAGGTTCAAGGCTTCTTATCAAGCCAATCAAAGAGGAAAGAAAAACTGAGGGTGGTATTGTTCTTCCTGACACCGCAAAAGAAAAACCCATGAAAGCAGAAGTTATCGAGGTAGGTAAGGATGTCGAAGATCTTGACATTAAAGCCGGTGATAAGGTTATATTCTCCAAATATGCTGGAACGGAAATAAAGATCGACGATGAGGATTACATCGTCATTGATCAGGACGATATTTTGGCTAAAATCGAGGACTGAAAGGGGGTAGTCTGAATGCCTAAAATCATAAGATTCAGTGAGGAAGCAAGAACGGCTCTTGAAAAGGGAGTAGATGCTGTTGCAAACGCTGTTAAAATAACTCTTGGGCCTAAAGGGAGAAATGTAGTGCTCGAAAAGAGCTGGGGCTCTCCCACAATAACCAACGATGGTGTTTCTATTGCCAAAGAGATTGAATTGGAAGATAAATTTGAAAACCTTGGTGCCCAGCTGGTAAAAGAGGTCGCTTCCAAAACCAACGATATTGCTGGTGATGGTACCACAACAGCAACCGTTTTGGCTCAAGCCATGATCAAGGAAGGACTTAAAAATGTTACTGCCGGTGCCAACCCCATACTCATTAAGAGAGGGATTGAAAAAGCTGTTGAAAAAGCTGTTGAAGAAATCCGCTCAATGTCAAAGAAGCTTTCCAACCGCGATGATATAGCACACGTTGCAGCTATTTCCGCTAATGATCCGTCCATTGGTGAACTCATTGCCGAAGCCATGGACAAAGTCGGAGAAGATGGTGTTATAACTGTCGAGGACTCAAAAACACTGGAAACCTATGTCGAATTTGTAGAAGGTATGCAGTTCGACAGAGGCTACATCTCACCATATTTCGTTACCGATCCTGAAAAAATGGAAGCTGTTATCAAGGAACCTTACATACTTATCACCGACAAGAAGCTTTCCGCTGTCAAGCCTATCGTCTCCATACTGGAAAAAGTTGCACAGGCTGGCAAGCCTCTTGTTATCATAGCGGAAGATGTTGAAGGCGAAGCTCTTTCCACGCTGGTTCTCAACAAGCTTAGAGGAACTCTTGAATCCATAGCAATTAAAGCTCCCGGTTTTGGTGACAGGAGAAAAGCAATGCTTCAGGACATAGCCATTCTCACCGGCGGAACAGTTATCAGCGAAGAAGTGGGTCTTACTCTTGAGAACGTCTCGCTCGAAGATCTTGGAACGGCCGGAATGGTGAAAGTCAAGAAAGACGATACAATCATTGTTGATGGTAAGGGAGATCCTGAAAAGATCAAGCAGAGAATAGGCCAGATAAAGGCTCAGATCGAGCAGACAACTTCTGATTACGAGAAGGAAACACTTCAGGAAAGACTTGCCAAACTCTCTGGTGGAGTCGCTGTTATCAAAGTCGGCGCTGCTACTGAAACAGAACTGAAAGAAAAGAAGCACAGAATTGAGGACGCTCTGAGCGCAACAAGAGCCGCTGTTGAAGAAGGCATCGTTGCCGGTGGTGGAGTAGCGCTTGTAAGAGCAAAAAAGGCCGTAGAAAAACTCCTTGGCGAAACCGAAAATGCCGATATGAAGATCGGTGTCCAGATCGTTTATAAATCTCTCGACATGCCCATGAGGCAGATAGCCGCCAATGCAGGTTTTGACGGAGCTGTCATTGTTCACAAGGTTCTGGAACTTGATGATGTCGAAAAGGGTTACGATGCTCTCAACAACAAATTTGTGAACATGTTCGATGCCGGTATTGTTGATCCCGTTAAAGTTACAAGAAGCGCTTTGCAGAATGCTGCATCAATTGCTGGTATCTTGCTCACAACAGAAGCGGCAATTGTCGAGAAGCCAGAAGAAAAGAAAGAACCTGCAACACCACCGATGCCTGAATACTAATACAGAAAACAGAGGGAGGGGAAACCCCTCCCTCTTTAATTATTAAAAAAAACAGTAATTACAAGTACTCCCATAGGTTCATTTCTGAAAATAACCACAATTCCATCTTTTTCCAGTCTGATATTCCCATTTTTTTCAAGGACAGCCTTTGAAGATTGATCCATGATTATTTTCTTTATTTCTTCAATTCCAATCCCGCGTTCGTTAAGGCGCTGTAAAGCATGAGCCGTAAATCTTATATCACCTATATCGGTAATCATTTTTTGCCCGGCGCTTTCTTTGGGACTTTTTTTAATTCGTGGACTTTCAACTATAAACATGGCGATTATTAAAGCAATAATAACAAAAAAGAAGAACTGCATGACAAACTCCTGCCTTAAAATTAATACCATGGAACTCCTGCAGTTGATAAAATGGAGATTAAAGGAACAGCTCCACAGTATTATGAAATACAGAACAAGGGGACTGATTATCCTATTCTTGATTGCCGGCGTATTGTTCCTTGTCCTCTTTCCACTGATATTTTACCTTAAAATCTTTTTCATACCCAACTTTGAAAAGGTTTCAGAGCTTTCTCAAAAACTCAAATCGCTAACCGATGTGGATCTTTCAGAACTAATAATATCTTTTTTTGCTTCGATAATATTTGTAATAATGCTGGGAAGCGATATTCCAGTAACAATATCAAACCTCTTCTTTGCAGATAAGCTTGAAAACCTCTGGCATACCCCAATAAAGCGTTCAAATATATTCAAAGCTCAGCTTTTTGAGGTGTTTTCCTCTGCAAGTCTTCCGTTAGTTCTCTTCTCGCCTTTTTTTCTTGGTGCTCTTTATGGTCTTGGTTACAGAGGTTATGATTTCTTAAGAGTTCTGTTCCTATTCTCTCTCTTCATAATAGAGATATTCTTCGTAAACGTTCTGGCATCAACAATCATAGTTTTCTTTACCAGCGGAAAATTGATGAAATTCATATCCGCTATAATGACGGCGGTGACTCTTGTGGTATTTGTTTTTACACTTCGAATAATGGATTTTTCCGCTTTGGAAAGTGCCTCTGCTCTCGAAGTCACTGATAGACTTTTAGCATTTAGCAGTATTGCTACATCAAAATTTCTGCCCTGGAGTTTATTCGTTAAGGCAATCACAGGAGATTTAACCGACGCCCTTGTTTTTTCAATCTTCGTCATCTCACTTGGCGCTGGTGTCGAACTTGTATCCAGGAAATACTATTCTTTAATCCTCAATAAACTCTGGGCAATGCCCCGAAAATCAAAGAACAACATTGAAAAGCTTCATTACCTGCCTCCTTTTTTATCTCTTTTGAAAAAAGATGCTTTGTTGATTTTTAGAGAGCCTAAACTCATATTCGCATTTCTCTATCCCGCATTATTCGCGCCTGTAATAATAATCGCAAACCCTTCACTCATTATGGGCACAGGAATTATACAATTACTAAGTCTTTTCGTTTTTCTTCTATCTAACTACACCACCATAGCTTCTACCGCTCTCTTTGCCTTTGAACGGCAGCTGAATGATTTTAAGAAAGTGTTTTCTGTGACTTCTTTTAGATTTGTTTTCTCAAAAGTATTACTCATATGGTTGCTTTTTAGTACGATAAACACCATGCTGTCTATTTATATCAAAAGTGTAAAACCTGATATCAGTCATTTTATGACCCTCTTTCAATTTTTCATGTTGCCATCAATCTTTGTATTAGCTGTTTTTGGTGGAATACTAGAACAAAGATTCGGTACGGGTGAAAGCAAGAATGTTTTTAAAGCTTTGAATTTAACCGGAGCGATACTTTCATTTTTGGTAAGTAGTATAATGCCTTTATTAACGGCATTGCCTGTAACCCTTTTCATACTTGGAAGAATAGATACAATGCTGGTGCTAATAAGAATACCGGGAAATCCACTCACGCGACTACTTTTTGGTGCTGTTATTCCTGTGATTTTATGGACACTCAATCTGTGGTTGGGAGTAAAATTACTATGCTATAATGATGTTTGAAAGCGAATCTTGGAGGGATACAATGAGAGTAAGCGATGTGAAGTACTTAAGCAGAGTGATCATGGAATCAGGGGAAATCCCGCTTGTATGGGGACATTTTGGCGTTGGAAAAACAGACATGGCCAAGGAACTGGCTGCTGAAACAGGAAGAAAGCTAATAATTCTCGTCATTTCCCAGATGGAACCAGGAGACCTGATAGGGATGCCTGCAAGAGGCGAAGGAAAAACCGTTTTTTTGAAGCCTGATTGGTGGCCCGAAGACAGTAAGGCAATAATTTTGATTGATGAAATAAACAGAGCGCATCGCTCAATCAGAAATGCAATAATGCAACTGCTGATTGATAAAAGAATCCATAACCATGTGCTTCCAGAGGGTGTATGGATTATGGCTGCCGCTAATCCCCCTGACGAAGAGTATGATCAGGTGGAGTTAATAACAGATCCCGCATTCATGTCACGATTCTTCCATCTGGAGATAACCCCTGACCCTCAGGAATGGATAGAGTGGTCCAGATCCGTAGGAGTACCCGATGAAGTAAGTGATTTTATAGGTGAATATCCTGAGCTCTTGATAAAAGACAGGATAGTTTCGATGCGGCTTGATCTGCGTCCCAGTCCAAGAAGCTGGTTCAAGCTCGGTAAAGTTCTCAAAAACCTTGACAAGGAAAGCTTTGAAAAATATGGTTATGTGCTTGCTGCCGGGATTGTCGGGCCAGATGCTGCGAGAACCTTTGTCAACCAAACAAAGGGAATTGCAAATATACCACAGCCTTCTGAGCTTCTTCTGGATCTTTCTGAAAGCCTTCAAAGCCGAATCAAAGGCTTTGACATAACAGCTGTCAACGCTTTGATATCAAGAGTTACAAAATATCTCACAGAGCTTACCGATCTCGAGCTGAAAGATTATTACGAAAAAATTGGAGTTGTTTCAACGAATTTGCTCAAACTAAAAAGTTGTCTCCCGAAAGATTCTTTTTTCTCGATAATAAGGCATATAGCCTATATATTGGAAAATGAGAAGGGATTAAAAAGAGCGTTCTACGAAAAACTACTCGAAGAGCTGGCCGTTGATGGTGATATCCTCGATTATCTCGAAAAGAGGGGATGACATGTCCGGGATTTCCATAGTGGAAGAGGCGGTTTTGGAGCTCGCAAAGAAAAGCCCTTTTTATAACTACCTTTTCATGCATATTGAACGCCTTCCATCTCTAAAAATCCGGACATTCAGCCTCAGGGTTTCAAACAATGGAAGCCTTCAGTTACACTACAATCCGGAGACCCTTTCTGCCAAACCTCTGGCATTAGTACAGGCATTGCTGGAGCACGAATGTTTCCATATAGTAAACGGCCACCTCTTGATACCCATTAAAAGCAGTAGATATAAAGCTTTGTGGGATTTGTCGATGGATGCAGCGGTAAACCAATACATACCTGCATTGGATGCTTTCAGCCTTCCTATGGATCAGTTGCTCATGGAGGGATGTGGAACGGATAATGAGCGCTTTTTCGTAGCTCCCCCCGCTTCAATGCCGGGAGAGACCGCTGAGTTTTATTTTAATTGGGCAGTGGAATTTATGAAAAACAATAAAACCCTGGATCTGGAATTGCTGGAGGAAAATCTCGAAAAGGCGGATTCACATGAAAACTTTGGGGACTTTGAATTACCACGGGAATTCGTAGAAGAATTACTTAAAAGCATCGTGGCTGAAACCTATGAAAAGGCTAAGAAAGGTGCGCCAGAGGGTATAGAAGCTTCAATTTCCCTTTTCATCAATAAACCCCTGTTGGACTGGAAAACAATAATTAGAAGCTTTTTCGGTTCAGCTCAATATATTGGAAGGTACCGAACACCTCTCTGGCCAAACAGGAGATATGAAGATCAACCGGGCTGGCGGAGCGATTTCGCTGCGAAGGTTGCTATAATTGTTGACACAAGTGGTAGCATTGTTGACGAGGAATTCGATGCTTTTTTTGGCGAAATAGATAGCATAACACGATTGACTGATTCCAGACTATGGTTGATTCAGGTTGATGAAACCGTTCAATCCGTCACCAAGTATGGGAGTGGAATGTGGAAAGAACTCAAGCTTATCGGAAAGGGAGAAACCAACATACAACCGGCTGTTGATTATGCAGAGGAAAATTTAAGACCTGAAGGCCTGATTATCTTCACCGATGGCTTTACTGATATCCCTCATATAAAAAGAAAGGTTGTATTTGTGCTCTCCAAACATTTCAATCCTGGATTTCTCGAAGATGCAAGAAGGATATACGGGAAATACTCGGCGGTGATTCTCAAATGATTTTTCAGGGTCCCAATTCATTAAGTTCTTTATTCAGTGAATTCTATTTTAGCAATAAAGATCTCTTCAGTTCAGATGCCACTGAATTGAAAAGCAGGCAGGAAGTTCTTGGAACACAATTCGGACATTTTATAACATCAGTTGCTACCGACGTAAACAATCGTGCTCCAACACTATCGCTTTTCATAGATGAAGAAGGGAGAAGTTTCTTAGGGCTGTCTTCCGAAAACCCATTAACACGCATGAGCACCATTTACAGGTATCGGCCATCGGAAACAACAAGTCTTCTTGGAAAGCTTTATAGCAGCTTGTTCCCTGAATCGGAGATATCCCTTTCACGTGTTATTCTTCAGTCTCCTTTGAGGACTTACTTTGTGGCTTTTTGCGGTAACGAGCGATTGCTTAAGAGAGAAATGCTGAAAGCCAGCCTTTCCGGAAAAGGGTTTTACAAAATGGCTGAGAAAGTGAGCGCTGAACTTTTCAGCTATTACTGCAAATATTACAGAAGATGGGTAAAGCTTAGAAAAGGAGAGGTGTTTATTTATCCAACAGAAGAAATTGTCAAGATCGTAACCGGACGCCCCAGATTGAATTACAATATCGATCTGTCGATTATTATAGAGCTTTCCAGACTGTTCAGGAGCCTGGTTGTGAAAAATCATAGGTTATTAAGGCCTTCAAATATTTCTCCAGATATGAACTTTTCAGGAATTGCTACCAGCGTCTATGAAATTGCCCTGACTGATTCTCTTGGTATTTATCGAAATATCGGTCTTTTTTATGATATGTATAGCAAGAGCATAGAAGGTGCTGTTGAAACTATGATAAATTCGATTAAGATATTGCCTCTTGGAGAAGTGTTGAAGAATGATTAAGCCATTTATAAAAATACAGTATCCGCCGTCAAAGAAGATATTTAGAACTTTTAAGGCCTCTGACTTGATTTCTTACAGCGGCAGGATATACGTATTTGATGAAGAAAATTTCAGTCGTTATCGCTTTTATGAAGAGCATGAAGGGACTCAGCTTTTTAGCCTTGCTAATGAAATGGCCTTTCTCAAGGAAAATGCACTTGTCTCCAGAGAAATTCTTGAATATCTCTTCGTGCGGGGGATTGTGGCTACAGTGGGCGTCGACGTAGATGAATCGTTGATAAGTATATACAGGAGATTTTCCAGATTGCATCTTCTTCCCTTTGACGATAATAGCAGAAAAGTGCTCGAAAAATCCGCTCCGGGTTATGCAGAATTTAAAGACCTAAGACTATACGTCGGGATTTCGTCTTCCGGTTACTTTTTCAGGAGGGAAATATAATGCCCAATTTCAAAATACACATTGCTGCTGGCATTTATACCTATCCCTTATATTTATTGGCTTTCTATTTGATTTCGGAACTTATTAAAATATCACTGGATATTGACCCTGTTACAATAACCTTTGGGTTTTTACTATATGTTCTGGGAAGCGACTTGCCGGATATCGATGCGGGAGAATCTCTCGCAAGGCGAATAGCGGAAGTTCTTATAACAGTTATTGTGGCTTCTGCGATTTTTGCTGAAATCCTTTTGAAATACGTCTACACTGTTTTGGCTGAAATCGTTCCTTTTCAATTCATTTCAATCCCGCTGTTGTTCTTCGTTTCCATTTTGGCAGGCACATTGATTTCAAAGCTACTGAAATTGTTCAAGCACAGGGGCTTTCTGCATAGCATCTGGGCGACTCTTATATACGGCGGAATTGTTTTCGGCACTGCTTTTTCCATCAGGAGCTACTCCCTGAAAGATAGCCTGTTTCTCTCCCTTGCTGCCTTTTTCGGCTATAATCTTCATAGATTTTTAGACATGGTAATGAAAGGTGGTTAAAAAGATGAAAAGATTTCTCCCTTTCTTTGACCTGATATATATATTACTGATATTTCTCCTTGTTTTTTTAATGGTAGGACTCCTGTTTTCGGGAAAATGGCTTTCCCTTATAATTACCGTTGCAGCAATCGTTGTAATAATGTACATGAGGTACATTATCTTCAAAAAATTTTATGAAAAGCAGAAAGAAGAGGAAGATAATGAGGAAAGCAAAGGGGAGAACTCTTAGTTCTCCCCTTTATTGAATTCCAGTGTTCTCTTGACTTGCCTTTTGATATGGAATTCGAGCTGGTCGCCTTCCTGAACACTATCGAATCCCAAAAGCTTTATTCCACATTCTTTGGGTGCGTCTACTTTGTTGACTTCTTCTTTGTAGTGTTTCAAGGATTCAATTTTCCCATCAAAGATTTCTTCGTTATTTCTGTAAACCCTTACAAAGCCTTCCTTTGTAACATATCCATCGTGCAGCTGGACCCCTGCAATATTACCGAGTTTCTTTATTTTAAAAACCTGCTTTACTTCACCATGCCCGACAACCTCGTCCACTTCTTCAGGTTCAAGCAAGCCTTCAAGTGCCTTTTTAAGGTCGTCAATAAGATCAAAGATGATTTCATAGAGCTTTATTTGCACTCCCTCTTCTTCAGCCTGAGAACGGGCCTGGGCATCGGTTTTCACTTTATATCCGATAACTACTGCATCAGAGGCAGCCGCAAGCATAATATCGCTGCTGTTTACAGGTCCAATTCCTGAATGAACTGTCTCTATATGAACTTCTTCCGTTTCTAATTTAGCAACAGCCTGTTTGAGGGCTTCAACAGCTCCAAAAGAATCGGATTTGATTATTAAGTTCAGTGTCTTTCGTTCACCATCACCGGAAACTCTCATGAATTCTTCAAGTCTGACATGTCTCTTGCCCTTCACCATTCTTTCTTTCTTTTGCCTTTCCTTAACAAAGGCAGATATTTCCCTCGCCTGGTCAAGATTATCCACTACATATAGGATTTCGTGCATATCCGGAACTTCCTCAAACCCTATTATCTGAACGGGATCAGAAGGTCCAGCCATTTTAACTTTTCTTCCTTTTTCATCCCTCAATGCTCTTACCTTACCATGAGTGGAACCTGCAACTATATAATCTCCCGGTCTCAAAATGCCATCTTTGATAATTGCCGTAGCAAGAGGTCCAACACCTTTGTCCAATTCAGATTCAATTATTATGCCTCTGGCATTTCCTTCGGGAACACACTTTATCTCACTCATTTCAGCCACAAGTAAGATCATCTCAAGCAATTCATCAATGCCTTTACCCATTTTCGCCGAGATAGGCACTACAATCGTATCTCCGCCCCAATCTTCCGGTACCAGGCCTAATTTTGAAGCAAGTTGTTGTTTCGTCAAATCGATATTTGCATTTGGTTTATCTATTTTATTGATAGCCACAATAATGGGCACATTAGCTGTTTTGGCGTGGTTGAAAGCCTCTATGGTTTGCGGCATAACACCGTCATCCGCCGCCACTACAAGAACAACTATATCAGTAGCCTGAGCCCCACGCGCTCTCATTTCCGTAAAAGCTTCATGCCCCGGAGTATCAATAAAGGTTATTCTTTTTCCATTTACTTCTACATGATAAGCACCAATGGATTGTGTTATTCCGCCAACTTCCTTTTCCGCAACAGCTGTCTTTCTAATTCTGTCAAGAAGAGTTGTCTTTCCATGGTCCACATGACCCATTACTGTAACCACAGGAGGCCTTTGAACAAGCTTTGATTCATCACCATACAATTTCTCATATTTAACTTTCAGCATTTCCAGCGGATCTGAGATTTCCTCTTCCTTTAATTCGACATTCCAGCCGTATTGAGCGGCAATTTGCCTGGCTTCCTCGAGATTTACGGCTTGAGCGGGTCTTAATATTATCCCCCGCATAAAATGATCCTTAATTATCTTTGAAAGCGGGATTTTTATTTTTTCAGCCAGTATATTCAATTTAAGCTCTTCCGGGTCCAAATGTACAGTTTTTTTGCCACTCTCTTTAAGCGTCTTTTCAGCCTCTTCTTTCTTCCTTCTCTTTTCTTCTTCATCAAGCACTGTTTCTTTTTTCTCGTCTTCTTTTTTAGTTTTTTTCTTTTCGGGCGTTTTTACAACACGTATTTCCTTTTTTTCCTCTTCATAGAGGCTGGCAATTATATTCACCGTCTCATCATCAAGCATAGACATATGGCTTTTTACCGTTACTCCAAGCTCTTCAAGCTCATCCATAAGCTCTCTCGTGCTGATTTTCAATCTCTTTGCTAATTCATAGACTCTGGTTTTTGGCATTTTCTTCACCTCCTGATCTGACCAGCTTTATGATTTCAGCAGCGATTCTGTCGTCCATTACTCCAACAGCTGAAATATTACCAAGCCCAATAGCCCTGGCCAGATCTAACTTGCTCGTATTTTTCAAAACTATATAGACAGCATCATGACTCTGACAGCGCTTTTTCCAGTCAGCTTTTATTGAATTGCTTGCGTCACTGGCTATGACAAGCACCTTATTTCTGATATTTTCACGCAAATACGAACGTATCATTTCTTTACCAAAAACAATTTTACCTGCCTTTTTTGCAAGCCCAAGAAATGATAGCAGTTTCCCTTCGTTGATAGAAACACCTCCAAAAACATCAATACTTCAGCTTAATTACCCTGACCTTTATCTTTGAAAACTCTTCTCTTGTTTTTACTAAAAGCTCTTCTCTTTCTTCATAGTTATTGAAATACTTTAAAAATTCATCAACCGGAGCTAAATTGAATTTCAGAGATTTTGTTTTAAAATGCATGGGAATTACAACCTTCGGCGATAACTCGTCACAAAGTTCTTTTGCTTTTATGGAATCTATTGTATAGACACCTCCCACTGGTATCAGCAGGACATCCGGTTCCTTTAGCTTTTCGAGTAAATCTTTTTCAGGTACTGTGCCGAGGTCACCAAGATGAACTACCCGTATGCCTTCAGGTACGGTAATATCGAAAATAATATTCGTGCCTCTTTCAGCACCTCTGGAAGAATCATGGTACGTTAGATATCCCCTTATGGCAAAACCAAATCTCGCATATTCCCCCGGGTCTTTGATTACCTCAAAACTACCCTTCAAAAGATTATGGGCATTGTGGTCAAAATGCTGGTGGCTCTCAGTTACAAGATCAGGTTCGACGGCTGGTATTTCGTAACCCACTGACCTGTCAAAAGGGTCAGTTAAAAGGATTTTCCCTGTGCTTTCAATGGAAAAGCATGAATGGCCATACCACCTGATTTTCATCATACCACCCCCATTTGATTATTATAACACGCATTAATCGTGGCGTACTGCAGGGTAAAAAAAGGTGATTCGGCATCTTTTTCATTGGAAACCTGAATTTTATTTTCCAAAGAAAAACTTCAACATCTCTGGAAATCGTTTAGCCCAGAATTGTTCATTATGAAGAGCACCCTTATCTTCCACATAAAGGAGTGTATCATCAGTATACCCAATACTTTTCAGAAGTGAAACCATTTTTATAGTGTCTTTTAGTGCTTGTGCACCTTCACCGGTTCCCATATCAATATATATTCTTAAATTTCTAACACCTGCATTTTCAACAAAATCGAAGATTTTTCCATTTGATACCCAGAATGAAGAACTCATAGCACCAACCATGCCAAAAATTTCGGGTTTTTTAAATGCAGCATACAAAGATATCAGCCCACCCATTGATGAACCTGCAATTGCTGTACTTTCTCTATCTGGTAGTGTTCTGAAATGCCCATCTATATATGGCTTCAGGGAATTGATGATAAAGTCAACATAAAGATCTCCTTTTCCTTCACTGGTGTATCCATCGCTCGAGAATGGCCAGGGAGAGTATTCTGTAAGGCGTTGGTCTCCCTTATTATATATCCCGACAATGATAATCTCTTTGATTTCGCCACTTTTTATAAGCTTTTCTGCAGTTTCATCAGCTTCCCACTCTCCAACAAAGGACGTCACGGCGTCGAAAAGATTTTGCCCGTCATGCATGTAAAGCACGGGATAGCGCTTCTGAAGATCATTTTTATAACTTGGTGGGAGATAAACTATTATATTTCTTTTGTTGTTTAGTTCAGGAGAAAACAATTCAAAGCTCTCAAAGTCCCCTGTTAATGTATGAGGCAAATTCACTTCGACAAGCCCCTTTTCTACAAAGTCTCTCCAATGCTTCACTTCAAATTTAAACACACCTGATTCCTTTATCTCCATTGTCCGATTGGATATTTCTTCGCCCTTTTCTCCCTTTTCAACGGTTTCCCAGTTTCCACGTGTAAATTTGAACTCTATATGTTCGCCAGCATCAAATTCAAGCGTGAGTTCATATTCATTATCCGCAACCTTATTCATCTTTGTCGCCGGATCCCCTGGATTCCACCCATTGAAAGAAGCTCCTATATAAATATCGGCATCTTCTGGAGTATAACCGGGAACACTAACCACAAAGGTGATTCTTACCTTGCCATTAGTCGATACATCCACAGAACCATTCGAGTTTTTGGGGACGGAGTTAATACTTTGATTTTTCAGCAATGAGCAACCGGAAACCATAAACACCAGCAGTAAAAGCAAAGGAATGAATTTCCTCATTTGAATTCCTCCTTTTCTATAAGCATCCCATTTAAGTCGAATATACTAAAAGTTATGATGTTCCCGAATTCAATAAACCCAAAGGTCCCTGCCGTCCCATCCTTTGGTAATGAAGGACTCCCGGGATTCATGATGATTTTTCTGTCATAATGACTCAACTTGTGAATATGAGTATGGCCTCCGATTATAATTTCGGCATTTCCTGATTCCACAAGCTTGTGCCCGTGGAAAACCAGTATTTTTTTTGAGTTTAAGCTTGTAAATTTCACTGCTGGCAATTCTGAAGTTTCCATAAGCATAAAATCTACCTCTGCATCGCAGTTCCCTTTAACTCCAATAAATCTATCTTTGAATTCTTTGAACCTTTCCGCCAGCCTGCCTGGATTATACCCTTTTGGTATCCTGTTTCTTGGGCCATGATAAAGATAATCACCAGCGTGAATAATAAGATCAATTTCTCCAACAAGCTTTATTATTTTCTCAAAGCTTTCTATTGAACCATGTGTATCGGAAATCACAAGGACTTTCCTGACCACCTGAAATATACCACCTTTCCCTTTTCAGCAGATATCAACACTTTACTTTTCACCGCAATGTTAGAAATCCCAAAAGGTTTTTCAAAAGGCATTTTTACGTCATTCAATTCATATTTGAAACCCTTTAGTGTTACGCTGGGGATTGCATCACCCAGCGGAAAAACAGACCATGTTTCACCGGGAATTGCTTGCAAAGTTTTGGAACCATTTATCACACCAACCTCAAGCCTTTCGGAGAGTATTTTTATTTCAAATTTATCTGAAAACTGCAACATCAATAGGAGCGTAGCTAGAAAATGGTCTTCCCTTTCTCCAGTGGCTGTTAACAATAAAACCCGTTCGAAGCTTCTGAGAGAAACTTCTTTCAAGGCCAGTTCTGTGTCTGTTTCATCTTTTTCATGGGGAAACCGGATTGTTTTGACTTTTTTTGAAATACACCAATTAAGGGTTTCAGGGGTTATAGAGTCAAAGTCTCCAATCAAAAGATCAGGAATAATGCCCAATTCCTTTAAATATTCAGCTCCAGAATCAACAGCAACGATAAAATTTGAAAGTTCTACAATCCTTCGCAAAAAGGTATCCGAAGAATCTTTTTTCCCTCCAAGGAATATAGCAGCAGTTCTCATTTATCTTCTCCAGAAAATAGCATTCGCCTGTATTTGTTGACCGTTCTTCTGGCTATTTTAATTCCTCTCTGATGTAAAATTTTTGCGATTTTAGAATCGCTAAGGCCGGGATTTTCTTTTACTAGCTCGGCAATCACTTCCATAGCATTTTGCCTGGTTTGCTCGCTGCCAAAAAAATATCTCATTGTGAAAGTACCAACGGGTGTTTGAACATATTTACCTTTAACAGCTCTGCTTACTGTAGAAACAACAACATCGCTCTTTTCAGCAATTTCAGTCATTTTCAGCGGTATTAACCTCTTTTTCTGCCCCAGAAAAAATGCACTGTTTTTTTTCACAAGCTCCCGGCCTATGTTAAAAAGGATTGAGCGTCTCTTTTCAAGTGCATTTATGTAAAATTTAGCTTCCTGAAGTTTCTCATTAAGATATTTCCCAGCTTCACTATTTTGCTCTTGAAGGCAGTTTTTATAAGCCTCGTCAATTTTTATCTTAAGGCCATAATCACGTACACTTACAATGAAATTCCCATCGTTGAAATCAATATACAAGTCAGGTTCGATATACTTTATAGGCATACCATCTTCATAACCCGAAGTAGGAAAAAGATTGTCGCCTCTGAGTTTTTTCATTTCTTCAAGATTTTCTGAGAATATTCCTTCAAATCCTGCTTCGCGAATTTGGCTTATAACTTTTTTTATCAGCTTTGGTTGAAAACCGTAGTCTTTAGAGATTTCCTGAAGGTTTTTCTTGAGGATGCCTCTCCCATCCATATTTTCTTTAAGGGCTTCGAAGACTTCATATTCTGCACTGTCAAGTAAATAATAAGCGAGATCGGAAAGGATTTCTTCAAAAGACGGTTTGGGGCCTTCAATTCTTTCAAAGTCCCATCCCTGAAAATCATCGCGGATTTCACGCATGTAGATATTGTAATCCATTCCTGAATTGTAATCCTCTTCAGGCTCCTCTGCCCTTTCTTCAGGAATTAGCTCATATTCATCTCTTTCCAGCTCAAGCAAAGGATTTTCTTCAACAATCTCATTCAGTTCGGATTTCAATTCCAGGCAGTTGAACTGGAGGAGCCTGAGAGCCTGCTGCACTTTCAGGGATAATTTTAATTTCTGTTCAAGCCGCTGCGTAAGATTATGACCGAGTTTCACACTATCACCATACTATCTAACAGGTATTCGAGGATCTCAACAACCCGTTTTTTATTCCAATAACAATTATACCCTTGCTTTTCAAATCATTCTAAAGCGTTTTCAGATATTCAAAAACCTTTCCATAGTTATCGGCTATCATACTCGCTGAAAGTGTAGCCTCATACTCTTGAGCAAGCTCCGCGGCTTTTCCCATGAAATAACTACCAAATATCAAAGCTTCTAAAGGTGATAATCCTTGAGCTACAAGGCCTGCGATTGTTCCAGAAAGCAAATCTCCGCTACCAGCTTTTGCAAGTCCTGTGTTTCCAGTATTATTCAGCCAGATATTACCAGATTCATTCGCGATAATGGAAACCGCCCCTTTCAATATTAGCCGTGTTTCCATTTCTCTTGCAAAGGATTTTACAGCATCTATGTTGTTAACGATTTCTTCGACAGCTTTTCTGGTTAATCTGGAAAATTCGCCTGGATGAGGGGTGAGAAGGAAATTTTCTCTTCCCATTATTATTTCAGGCACCTTACTAACTGCGTATAATGCATCGGCATCAATAATTACAGCTTTTAGGCTCTTCACCTTTTCACTTGAGAGCAGTTTTTTTACAAATTCAACCGTTTCATCGGCTCTGCCTATCCCCGTGCCCACGACAAGAGTATCAATATCATCAATTAGAGCATGAAGCGTTTCTAAATCTTCAGAGGTCAAAATAGCTGATTTCGAAGCAATGCTAATAACTTCTGGCAAGCTATTGCGTACAACTCTTTGTGTTTCTTTAGGCGTAAAGGTATACACCATCCCTGCGCCAATCCTGATGCTTCCAAGTGCAGCTAAAAGTGCTGCTCCGGTATATTTGCTACTTCCTCCCACAATGCACACTTTCCCAAAAGTGCCTTTGTGACCCCAGGGAATTCTTTCGGGAAGAAAGGCTTTTGCAAGCTTATCATCCACAAGCTCGATGTTGGAAGTTTCAAAGAGTTTCTCTGGAAATCCTATTTTTGCAATCTTAAGCAGTCCAGTGAAACTATGACCAGGGAAAAAATAATGTCCAGGTTTAGCTGCGCCAAAAGTGACGGTAGTATCTGCTTTAAAAGCAACTGGATTAACCGTGCCATTTATGCCATTGATCCCTGAGGGAATGTCCACCGCAATTTTAAATATTGACAGGGCATTCAAGTATTCTATAAGATCTATAATTTCGGCACTGAGCATCCCTTTAAAGCCTACACCAAACAAACCATCGAGAACAAGATCATGCTTTTTTATAAAACATTTGATCTTCTCTGTAAGTGCCTTGAACCCATAAACTTTTCCACCAAAATTTTTGAATAATTTGTAATTGAATCTTGCTTCTCTGGTAGATGGCATTCCTATTCTTAATGCACTGACTTCTATCCCTCTTGCCAATAGCTTTCTTCCTGCTGCATAGGCATCACCACCATTATTGCCACTTCCGCAAAGCAACAGCACTTTGTGCGGGGAGAAAGGGATAATTTCATGTTCAAGAGCAGTAGCTGCATTTTCCATTAACAGAAGAGAAGGAATGCCAAATTCCTCTATTGTTCTTCTGTCTATCTCCTTCATTTGTTTTGGAAAAACCAATTTCATCGGATCACCCCAATATTATGATAACACTCCAAAACAGAATGTTATAATTCATCGGGAGGCGATTGTTTGAAAAAGATTCTGATCACATTCTTCATATTCTCAGTTATTTCTGCTTTTTCAATGGAATTTGATCCTCTCGCACTTTTTCTGGAAAGGCTTTCACTTGAGAAAAGCCTTTCATTTAAAGCGCGCATTGAGTTTTCCTTAATTGATACATCGACTGGTACAGAAACAGATATAGAGTTCTGGATTGGCATAAATTTCCTGACCTCAGACTTTTCAGATTGGTATCTGGAAATCACAGCCCCTGAGGAGCTTTCAGGAATTGCATTTGTTTTTCTTGAAAGGGAAAATGTGTTGTTTAGCATTATCGACAAGAAACCATGGAAACAATACAGAACTATGGACGACTTTACTTTGCTGGGAAATTTCCTTGCAGGTTTTTTTGGTGGACTTACCGATCCAAAAAATTTCGACTGGAAAAAAGTGGAAAATTCCAACGAGATTTCTTATTATATTACCCCAAATGAATCCAAACTCAGATTTATGGGATTGCTGCGTGGAGGAGGTTATATACCAAATATCATGAAAATAGTTCTTGGCTTTGAAATGGAACCGGGAAGATTTCCCCTTCCCGAGTCTATATTGCTAACCGACCGGTTAGAAAGGGAAAGTGTAAGAATACAATTTGAAGAATTCAAATTTGATGTTGTCGAGAGCTTCAATACATTGAGAGAAATTTATTATTCAACGTTTCGCTAAGAATGTCCTCATGGTTCGTAAATCAGGGGTTTAATGATGTCGCTGTATATTCCATAAATCCATAAATCTTCTGCCGTTGAAAGGTTTTTCAGATGAATTCCAGAATCGGTGATGATAACTAAAAACATCTCTTCTGTCTGAGGGTCTTCAATGAGCTTTACCTTTCTTGGTTCTTCGGTCAAGTTGAACTGTTTTATGAACTTCAATTTGCCAGATACATCAAAAAGGAGAACTCTTTTTCCTTTCAAATCCGCGACAATTAGCTTTCCCTGCTGGAAATCAAGGGAAATTGCGTATCCAATCCCAATGCTTTCCTCAACAACCAGTTTGTCTTCATTTATTCTTATTACCATCAATCCCTTGTGACCGGAAGCTAAAAAAATCCTGCCCTTATTTACAAATATCTCAGATGGCAAGATATCGTTAGAGGATCTGGGTAATTCGTAACCGCCAAGTTTATCTATCTCCTGAAAATATCCGTTGATTTTCTTGTATAAGTACAACCCAAAACCATCAGTTGCAACTATAAGATAGTCTTTCCAGACGTCGATATCGACTACCCAGCCGTGCACAGGAACCATTTCAACAAATTTTAAAAAATCAGGACGGAAAAATTTGTAATGCAAAATACCCCTGCTACCATCAGATATGAGAAGATCAAGAGATTCAATATTTATTGCTATATCGGTAGCATGGCCCACATGAACAATATTTCGCAACTTCAGATCGTCAGCTTCAAGAATGGAAAAGCCAAAGTTCCTCATAGCCAAAAAGAGATAGCTTCCAACTTTTATTCCCGATTTTACATAGTTCAAAGGTGAATTCAAAATGGTTGTTTCACCGTTTTTTACGCTGACCATTTCGACTCCTTCAAATCCTTTTCCAGCGTATATTTCCAGGGCGAGTAAACAGTTAATGCTTAGCAAGACAAAAAGGAACAAAGAAAAGACTTTCTTCATCTGACCACCCCCTATTGTAATGATAGTATGATGGTTAGCTGAAAAGGTTTTAATAATATTAAGCAAGTGCCCAAATGCAGTGAATTGCAACAAAGAAGCTAATGGAAAGATTTATAAATTAGTCTGTTTCCTGACAGTTCAAATCGCATTTCGGAAATTTTCATTGAAAAGCTATTATCAGTATGCTGTTCCATGGGTATGAATACTGCATCGATTGATTTTTTGCAAATAAGTTCCCTTTTAGAAGTCTTTTCACAGGTTATTACCGGAGTGTACATGCTGTTCACAAAAATGGGGGAAACCAAAATACCTCCCACTTCGAGCTGTTTGAACCAGAATGGAGAAATGTCTGAAGGTGCCACCATTGAGATGATCCTGTCAAAAGGAGCTTGCTCCTTACAGCCGATATAACCATCCCCTGAATGAATTTTCACATTGCTTATACCATATTTTCTAAAATTTTCCAGAGCGATTTCTACAAGAGAAGGAAGCCATTCGATGCTTACTATTGAAACATGAGCATAAGCAGTGGCCATTATTGCTGTTGCATAACCTGTTCCGGTACCTATATCGAGAATTTTTGCCTTTTCAGGAATTTTTAGCAATTTTATCATTTCTATAGCGAGGGAAGGCTGCGTGGAAGTGCTTACAACTTTGCCGTCTTCTTCCCAGCTGGGAAGAACCCTATCATAATTCGCCATTGCTCTATATTTTGGAAGGACGAAATCACGTCTATTGATTTTACAAACAGCATCGTAAAGCCTTTTATCTTTTAAAATTCCCATAAAGTTCAGTTCATCAGCCAGAACCTTTGAAGGTCCATCCATGATAATCCCCCTGGCTATTTTAACGCCATAGGTGAAAAGGTCATTTTTCTTTTCGTTCCTTCATGATTTCGAGTTTTGCTGCGATAGATGTTTTCAGCAAGTTAATACCACCAACAAAAAGAATTACGGCGCTAAGAAAGGAAAAAATTGCAGCAAGGAAATTTTCATTCCCCAAAAAATCAAACGTATTAAAAAAGGCATAGCCACCTGCGACTATAATGATAAACCCTACTACATCATAAAAAATCGTCAAAACAACTCACCTCCAGCACTATTAAGAAATTCAAAAATACTTTCCAGTTTTTCAAATATCATTCTGTTATACTCTTCAAATCGAACTTCAAGCAATTTGAACACACCATATAGAGCTACAACCAGTATCAGCACGATAAGAACGCTAATTGCATTTTTTGCACTGAGAGCAGTTTGCATTTTCAATAGCAACTTCGCTCTGGTTTCTTCAAGGTCTTTTAACGATTCGTCGATAAGCCTTGCAGGATGCTTTCGGCCACCTTTCATGTAAGGGATATAATAGCCTGCCATAAGCTGCTTTACTGTGTGAAAGCTCCAGACACTACTAATAAGATTTGAAGTAACATAAACATTCATAAGCCCTACTATTACAGCTACCGTCGCACAGGATAATATGAGCGTCAATACAGAAAACTCATAAAAAAGCAGCGTCGTAATAACCATCACTCCCACAACTGCAACAACAGAAAAAAGTACAAAATGTTTTCTTTGACCTGCTTTTTCTTTCCCCTCCAATTTAATATCCGGGAGATTTCTATTTTTTATAATAAGCTGCAAAAGATTACTGGCTGCAGACAATAATGGAAAAAGATAACCAATGGTTTGAGAGTATTTCAAAAAGAACAAAATGATAAAAGCTATAGAAAGAACCAGTGTCCTTACATATAGCCATGAACCCTTATAAAGAGAAAGCAAAGAAAGCACAAGAACAATCATGGGTATGATGTATTCACCAGAAAAAACACTATATATTGCAAAGTAAAATAACGGTGCATCTAAAAGTAAACCAACTATCATATTTGTGTTCCCTCTCTTCATCCAGCATTTTTTGCTGGTCTATGCAATCCAAAAAGAATAGCCATAAATTTCTGCTGAAGTGATTTTTAGTAATTAAGTGGTATTTCGGTGAAATTTCAATTTATTATATAACATTTGCCCCCAACAAAGGTACTGCTAAGGCTTGTCAAACGAATACCTGATCCAAAAAGACCGTAGTTCATAAAAAGAATTAAAAAAACTCAGTATAACTATCTCTCAATATAATGATTTCAATCATGCAAGGAATATTATCTTGTTGGAGGTGAGCTCATATGAAAAGAATTTTGCTGAGTATTTTGATCGTGGTTTTAAGTATCACAATTTTCGGGGCTTTTTCCGTGGGATTAAATGGTTTGGGAGTTTTTGTTACCTATGATGTGTCACCAAGCCGCGGAATAATAATTGTACCTGATCTTTCAAACCTTTTGACAATTCTGGGAAGTCTGGATCTCAGAGCTTCTTTCGGTTTGTTTCATGCAGGTTTAGCCGTCCCTTTCATTCAATACGCAATTAACTTAGAAACCAGTGAACGCTCTATTTCTCCCGTGCCTTTTGCTATGATATATCTTTATGGTGGCCTTCATCTTGGTAATAGTATATATGCACTTGCAGATGTAGGTATGACAGTTACAGGTCCCTTTGCCGGAATTCCACTTTTGAGAATTGGTGGCGGAATAAACCTCGGAAAGCACTGGTTCTTTGAAGCTGGCTTCATGAAATGGCTTGCGCCAGTTGATATGTCATATAAAAACTTCGATCTGGAATTCGGATACGAGTTCTGAAAAGCCTTTTAAATTTAACGTGGCATTTGGATAATCTAAATGTCATCTTTTCAAAAAATGTTGCATGAGTCATGAAATTCCATTGTTTTTTTTCTTTCGGCGTGTAATATAATGCCGAGGAGGTGATTGTGCAATGAGAAAGGTACTACTTAGTACTCTGATAATCATTGTGGCTGTATTAGCTTTTGGAAAGCTTTCCCTTGGTGCAAATAGCCTTGTAGTTGCGAGTTACGTTATTGATCCGAGCGCAACACCCTTTGTGGGGATTGCCGAAAGCATCGATGCTCGAGTTACTCTTGGAATGTTCCATGGTGGCCTTATGACCCCCTTCATGCTATTCGCCTTTTCAGCTGATGCAGGTTCAAACTTAGTAGCTTTCCCACCGGGGCTTATATGGTATGCCTATGCTGGCGGGCATTTACCCTTTGGGAGAATGTATGCCCTTGCAGATCTTGGAGTTCTAATTTCCTTTGGTGGAGTTGCACCAAATTTCGTTGTTTTGAGAGTTGGCGGAGGAATGAAGCTGGGAATGCATGGATTTGTTGAATTTACAACTCTGGCAGCACTTCAAGACATAGGAAACACAATTGGAAGGTTGTTTACGCTGGAATTTGGTTATACATTCTGAGCCTGAGGAATTTAGCAATCAAGAGGGGTATTAACCCCTCTTGATTTTTCCTATCAACATTCTTCGGGAATGTTCTTCTAATTTTCAAATTCAACCTTGCCATTAAGGGAATGTATCTTTAGCAAGCTTATAACGGGAACATTAAAATGAGCCAATTTTTTTCGACCCTTTTCAAAAGTCTTCTCTATCACCCCTACTATACCCTTCAATTCAGCACCTGTGCTCAGCACCATGTTTGCAACAGCTTCAATGGTCTTTCCACTTGCCAGAAAATCATCGATAATCAGGACTTTGTCATTGGGGTTAAGCATTTCTTTGGAAACAAACAATTCTGTAATTCCACCCTTTGTATGTGAAGGGGCTTCAGCTTTGATGTAGTCAAGCATTGTAATGGGCCGCTTTTTTCTGATGAAGACCAGAGGTGTTCCAAGATATAAGCTGGCAGACATTGCTGGTGCAATACCAGAACTTTCAACAGTTATAACTTTTGTCAATTCCATTTTGCCAAACTTTTCTGTTATTGCCTTCCCAATATTTTTCATCAATTCAGGGTCTATCTGATGGTTTAGAAAGGAATCAACTTTCAAAATTCCACATTCAAGTATTTCCCCTTTCTCTTCAACGAGTTTTTTCAACAATTGCGTACATTTTTCAGTTGCATTCATTTGATCCACAATACCTACCTCCAATAAAAATCCCGACTCCTATGAGCCGGGACAAAAAGAAAGTCCCGCTCATAGCCAGGCAATTTACGGTTGCCGGTAGAGACCCACAGGCCATATTCCTGTGATTATATGAGCCGGAAAGATATTCTATTTGATTAGATGCTAACATGTGGCGAAAGATAATTCAAGGAATGATAGAGTCTCCCCTTATCCCTATCTCTTAAACATTTACCTTATCGACATAGTCTGTGATAACAATCATATCAATTTAATGTATAATCTGTGGAATATTCTTGAAAGGATTGAATGAATGAACAAAAATTTTACTGAAATGGGGTTATCCCCCAAAACGCTTAAAGCAATTGAAAAAATGGGCTTCACCACACCTACTCCGATACAGTCCTCAGCGATTCCCGCGATTCTCAAAGGTAAAGACATCATTGGCCAGGCACACACAGGAACAGGAAAAACAGCAACCTTCACCATTCCCATGCTCGAACAGTTGGATTTCTCATCCAGACATGTGCAGGCACTTGTTTTGTGCCCAACCAGGGAATTGGCAGTTCAGGTTACCAGAGAAATAAACTCCCTTGGAATCAATCGAAGTGAGCTTAGCGCAGTAACGGTATATGGAGGGCAACCAATCGAACGGCAAATTAGGGCTTTGAGAAAGGGAGTTCAAATCGTTGTTGGAACCCCCGGAAGGCTTATGGATCACATGCGCCGTGGAACCCTCAAACTGGACAAGGTTAGGTATGTAGTGCTGGACGAAGCAGACGAAATGCTAAACATGGGATTTCTTGAAGACATTGAATACATTTTGAGCGAGATAAATACGGACAGACAGACTGTTCTTTTCTCTGCGACAATGCCTAAACCAATTGTGGCTTTGGCAAGAAAATTTCAAAGAGATCCTGAGCTCATAAGAGTGGTTGAAAGGGTTTTAACCGTTCCCACCATTGAGCAATATTACCTTGAAGTCAAAGAATCCAGTAAGACAAATGTACTTTCACGTCTTATCGATTACTACAATCCGGAGCTTTCCCTTGTTTTCTGTAACACTAAAAAGAAAGTCGATGAGCTTGTCGTAAAACTCCAGGAAATAGATTATTCAGCTGATGGACTCCATGGGGATATGAGCCAATCCCTCAGAGATAGGGTGATGAAAAGCTTCAGGAATGGATTGATCAAGATTCTCGTTGCTACCGATGTTGCGGCACGTGGCATCGATGTGGACAATATAGACGCAGTGTTCAATTACGATGTTCCAGATGATGAAGAATATTACGTACACAGGATTGGCAGAACAGGCAGGGCAGGGAAAAAGGGCATGGCTTTTAGCTTTGCATATGGAAGATCACTTCATAGGTTAAGGGAAATAGAACGTTACACAAAAATCAAAATCAACAAAATGAATATTCCAAGCACAAAAGATATTAAGGCCAGAAAGGCTGAAGCCTTCATCGAAGAGGTTAGCAGCATCCTGGAACAGGGAAATCTGGGTGATTATGTTCCCGCTGTTGAAAAACTAATCGAACGAGGATATACCTCAATGGAAATAGCAGCTGCACTTATAAAGCTGAACTTTTCCCGGAACAATATCAAGCAAGATCTGGAGTCTCCTCAGGATCGTAAAATGATAAAACTCGTTGTAAATGCCGGTAAAAAGCACAATATAAGAGCCAGAGACCTTGTCGGGGCTATTACCGGAGAGGCGGGTATTCCTGGAGATAGAATCGGTGCTATCAAGCTTCTGGATAAACGTAGCTACGTGGAAGTTGAACGGAAATATGCTGATCTTGTTATTGAGTCCTTGAACCACAGTAAGGTCAAAGGAAACAGGGTTTCTGTTCAAAGGGCAAGTTAAGCTTCATCTGAGGTTTTTGCTTTCTGTGACTGAATCTTGAAAAGTCTTTTATTTTCATACATGTTTTTTTCTGCTTCCCTAAGCACCTGATGGATATCTTCACCGGGAAGCGTTTTTGTTGCGGTACCCGCTGCTACAGATACCTGAACAGGGAAATGATTGATCTTTGCCAATTTTATCTCTATTCTCTTAACAATTTCTTTTGCTTTTTCCCGTTCTGTTTTAATGAGTAAAATTACAAATTCGTCCCCGCCCCAGCGAACTACGAGGTCCTCATGTCGACAGGATTTTTGAATGGCCTTTGCTATTTCCTTCAAATAATCATCACCTACAAAATGCCCATATGTATCATTTACTATTTTAAGCATATTCACATCTATAAACACTATGCTTATGGGCAAATTTCTTTCCGTATCGAGTCTATTGAGCTCTTCCTCAAGAAAGGCGCGGTTGTAAAGTCCTGTAAGGCTATCATGAAAAGCAAGGTAGCGCTCTCTTTTTTGAACCCTTATCCTGCGTATCGCCTCTGCCGCGTGCAGTGACAATAATTCAGCCATTTTTACATCGTACTCTGTAAATGCCTTCACTTCATACGAGATAGTTTGAAAAATCCCATATTCACCAATTGGAACACTTATTGCTGATCTTATTCTTGGGTTTACAGGTCGGGCTTCAGGAGCGCTTTTGATATCATCTATTACGATAGTTTTGCCTGTTAAAAGAGTTTTGCCCGCTATTCCTTCATCTTTGGGGGTTCGCAAGGGGCAGTTTATTTCCGGGGATTTTCTCTTTACCACTAATTCTTCGCCTTCTAAAATATCCAAGCTGTAAACATCAAAACTGAGTATGTTTCTTGCTGCGTTGACAATAAGGTCATAAACTTCTTCCTCCGTTTTACACTTCTCCATTTGCAAGGCAATATCATGAAGCCTTTCTGCTTTTTCTTTCAAAAGACGATTTTCATTGAGCTATTCGTTTAAATCCAATGTTTTTCGCTTTACATTTCTTTTTAGAAACCAGCTCCAAAAGAAGATCAGCAATGTAATTGAAGCAAGAATAGCCAATGTATAGTATAGGGTTTTTACAATCTTCCCACCGTAAACCGCTTCCCGATCCAGAGGCCCGAACCACTTTTCATAAAGTCTGGTGTATTCACCGTTTTTTATCAGTAAGAGCAGCCCTTTGTTGAGCTTATTGAGAAGGGCTACATTGTCTTTTTGCGCGGCAAAGGCATAATCTCTCTCGTATACTGCCCAATCTGAATAAACGAGATTTTTTAATTCATGTGTTTTTATAAGGTACAGAGCTTGATACTTCCCGAAGATACCATAGGATCCAACACCTTCTGAAAGAAGCTTCAGGCCCTCAAGAGGAGAATCAACAGCAATGATCTGGTCGGTAATATGTTTTTCGAGAAGGTAATCGTGCATTACTCCGTTTTTTTGAACAATGATTGGTTTATTGTGAAGATCAGTTTCCGATTCTGGCATTTTGGTACCTTTTCGAAGGAATACCGTCATATAGAGGGTATTATGCGGAATAGAAAAAATGAATTGTTCCGTTCTCTGGGGTGTTACAGCCATTCCGAGAAGCGCATCAAGTTTTCCATCATCAAAATCCGAACGAATCCTGTCCCATTTATCCAATCATATTTCAATCTCAAGACCTGTTACTTTTGCAATCGCTCTAACAAGCTCTACATTGAATCCCATGATATTTCCGGATCCATCTATATACTCATAAGGAGGATAATTACTGTCGCCACCAAAGAGAAGATTTCCTGCAAAGATATTCAAAGCGTATAATAAAAAAAGAAAAGTCATAAGAAAAAACTTTTTCGTTGAACCCACCTCTTCCTCCTGTCATAACGATTATATCACTAAAATTTAAGATAAATGAAATGGAGGTAGGATTTTTATGATTTACAGAGAAATGCGCAAAGCTAAAGAAAAGGTTTCCATACTGGGTTTTGGATGTATGCGGTTCCCTACTGTTGATGGAAAAATCGACAGGGAAAAGGCTTCAGAAATGCTTTCATATGCCATTGAGCATGGTGTTAATTATCTCGACACAGCTTATCCTTACCATAGCGGGGAAAGCGAACCCTTTGTTGGGGAATTCCTGAAAAAGACAGGATACCGAAAGAAGATATTTCTGGCAACAAAGCTCCCAACCTGGCTTGTAAACACAAAGGAAGATATGGATAAATACCTGAATGAACAGCTTCAAAGGCTGCAAACAGATTATATAGATTTTTATCTATTACACGCTTTAGACAAAAAGAAATGGGAAAACATGAAAAGGTTAGGATTTGATAGTTTTCTAAATAGGGTACTTTCTGAGGGAAGAGTAAGGCATGTGGGATTTTCCTTTCATGACAATTTAGAGGTCTTCAAAGAGATAATTGACAGCTATGATTGGGATTTCTGCCAGATTCAATACAATTATCTTGATATAGAATATCAAGCGGGTCAAGAAGGCTTGAATTACGCTGCAAAGAAGGGCATCGATGTGGTGGTCATGGAACCCCTGAGAGGTGGAAAACTCGCGAATAATGTACCCAAAGAAGCATTGAAGTTGTTAAGTCCTTCGGGAAGGACACCAGCATATTGGGCACTCAGATGGGTATGGAACCATCCCGAAGTTTCTTTGCTCCTCAGCGGAATGTCAACTCTGGAACAAGTTATAGAGAACATCAAAGCAGCAGATGATGGGAAAGAAAATTCCTTAAAAAAGGCAGAGATAGAAATAATTGACAGAGTCAGAAAGATCTTTCTGGACAGGATCAAGATTAATTGTACCGCCTGTGAATACTGCCTCCCGTGCCCTAATGGCGTAAATATTCCCTATGCCTTTCAGCAATACAACAACGCTTTTATGTTTGATGATCTAAAAGGGGCTAAGTGGGCTTATATGAACTTTTCAAAGCCCGAGCAGAGGGCTTCAAATTGTATCGAGTGCGGTAGCTGTGAGCCAAAATGCCCACAGAATCTCCCTATTATCTCATTGCTAAAAAAAGTAGCCGAAACTCTTGAAACTGATTGAAAGCTTAGCCTTTCAATTTCTTTTCAATGGGGACTTTTTTCAATCCCGCGTAAAGCGGGATTCCCCTCATGTAATTAACAGGGGCTTCGCCTTCAATTAAAGGTTTAGCATACTCCACAAACTCAGTTGTTACTCCGAAACCATCTTTTGAGATAAATTCCTTCAGGAGATATTTTACTGCGGAAGCCACACCTGACAGCTCAACAGGCTCATAATGTCTTAAATAGGGATAGTCATTATCTCTCACTATTGAGACCATGATATCGGTCAATCCATCTCTAGTAGCAAACTTAACAGCTGCAGCCCCAACTTCTATGGCTTCCTGCCAGTCTGTAAGGCTCGCGACATGTCTTGAAGATCTTTGGAGATAATCCGGCAAAGCGGTGTGAACTTTTCTGCCGAGGTGCTGGCGAATCAGCTTTTGAAGATATATACCTATCTTTCCAAGCTGAACGTTCCCAAAAGCATCCAGATAATCCTCGGTAGAGATGTAATTCCCTTTGGAGTCCTTCAAAGCTTCAGCGGCCACTATGCTGCAATAACCGTCTCTTGCTATTACCTCTTCAACTTTTGATAAGAACTTCTTCTCATCAAAAGGAACCTCAGGGAGAAGAAAGATTTGAGGGCCATGTTCTCCGTTCATGTTTGCAAGAGCACCAGATGCGGCAAGCCAACCCGCATAACGGCCCATTGATTCGAGAATGAAAACCTGAGTTGAGTCAGTATGCATCGATTCCAGGTCTCTGGTTGCTTCGAGAATTGAAATAGCTGTGAATTTTGCCGCTGAACCGTATCCCGGGCAATGGTCCGTGTGCATCAGGTCATTATCCACGGTTTTGGGAATGCCAATGGCCTTAAGATCATATCCAAGCTCTTTTGCCTTTATTGCTATCTGGTGAACCGTTTCCATAGAATCGTTGCCACCGTTGTAAAGAAAATACCCAATATTATGTGCATCAAAAATCTCAAAAAGCCTTTTGAACTCTTCTTCAGTCTTTAGCTTTTTCCGGCACGAACCAAATATGGCTCCCGGAGTGTAAGGTATTCTCGCGATCTCATCTCTTGGCTCTTTGCCAAGATCAAAAAATTCTTCCCTCAAAATACCGCTAATACCGTTCTTCCCGGCATAAACCTTTTCGATTTCGGGATTGTTCAGAGCTGCAACTATCGCTCCATAAGCGGAAGCGTTTATAACAGAAGTAACACCGCCAGATTGGCCATATATTAGATTCTTTTTGCTCATAAAGAAGCCCCCTCATTCTTTGTTGTTGATGATTATAGCACAAAGTGAGGCTGTCAATTGGTGGAGTGAGGGTAAGAAAAGAATTACAAGATCCGAGAGCTGAGAAAATAAGCACCGAGTTTCGAGTAAAGAGTTGCGAGAAAAACAATAAAAATAGCCATGCTGGGCTACGCCCAGGCTACGCGTGACTTTGTCACGGCCTTGCATTCCTCCGGAATGGCTATGCGCCTGCGGCGGAGAAGAACCAAGTTACGAGTTACGAGAGTAATCGGGAATCCGAGATGACGAGAAGAAACTCCGCTCGGTTCGTTGTCGGTTGTACGTGGCTTCGCAAGCCAAGAAGCGAGAGACTGAGAATCGAGTCATGAGTTGCGAGAAAAACAATAAAATAGCCATGCTGGGCTTCGCCCAGGCTATGCTTGACTACGTCACGGCCTTGCATTCCTCCGGAATGGCTGTGCGCCTGCGGCGGAGAAGAACCAAGTTACGAGTCACGAGAGTATTGAAATACTGGTTTCTACTTTACTTCACCTCCATACTTTTTTGCTCTTCTGATGCCCTTTCGACAATTCGCAGAGCTTCGTCAAGCATGGGGTCGGATTCACCAATTAGCCAAGATATTTTTTCTTCAAGGCTCAGGTTTATGGGGAATATCCGGCTCTATATGTCTTCTCTCTTCAAGAAGCAAGATCCTCGTTTTTGACAGATTTGCGATGCATTTTGTGTTTGGAATAAATATTCCTGTCGATTAGCCCCAAAATTCGCTGCTTCGCTTGCCCTTTCTCCGAGAATCGTTCCAATGCCTTCTCTTACCAAAAAACCAAGAAATATGAGAGTAGCGGAAAAAATATCTTCATCCGTTAGAATCCACAGCTTTCCAGAAAACTGTTTCTTCGTAGGATACACATTCACACCATAATCTAAAATAGCGTATTTAACTACTTCCCTTGTATAAGATTTCGCCCCGATTCCTTTGGCCAATTTCGTTGGTTTATCTACAAAATATTGCAGGAGACTCACTACGTTTCCTGTACTACCTCCCGAATTGCTTCTAACATCAATAATTAGATTGGTGATGTCGCTATCTATCGCTTCCTACATTTTCTTTACTGTTTCATTCTTATATGATCCATTAAAACTCGGAACTTTCAAAACTCCAATAGAGCCATACAACTCAAATGATGGGTTCCTTTCTCTTACTGATTGAGTAATCCATCTATAATCCTTTGAACTTGTAGCTTCCAAATTCAGTACTTTTTCTTCATTTTTGTAAAGATATGTAATCTCAAATTCCTCGATTCCCCACCATTCAGGTAATGCCTGGATGAAGTAATTCACCAGAAAATTAAGTCTACTCTCTGGAGTTTCACCGGTTCCATACATTTCCAGTTCCTGGATAATATTCTCAATCGGAATACCGTTGATCTTTGTTACAATGGCTCCAACTGGCAGTTCGCAGACTGAATTGATTACAACTGCTTTATCTTTCACAATGTGCAACCTAAATGGAAATACTCTGATTACTGCATCTGATGGAGGACGTAAAAAGGAATGCTGGTCGTGAAGAATGGCTATTAACGGAGCAGCTATCATGTAGAATTCCGACCAGGTCATATCGTGGTCTAATTGAGCTCTTTTCTTTTCGACAAGATTCCAGAATACATCTTCATCTACCTTGAGCTATGGATTGTAAAACTCCTCAACTATTTTGGAGACGAGAAAATCTAAATCCTCTCTCAACTGCTCGGGAGTAAAAAGCTTTTCGGCTATTGTGAAAGTGGAGATGAGTAAAAGGATCACTATGAGTATGAACTTCATTTTATTCACCCCAATCCCCCCATGGTTATTATTCAGATAGTAGAATAGTTGATTAGGTGTTTTGGATCGTTAATTATTGACTATATCTGCCATTGATTTTAACCAGTCGATTTTCCAACCAAACAAGGTTTTCTTGAGATAGTATCGCCTGGGTTCTTGCAACTCCCGGATGATTTGAATTCCATCTTTGCAACTGCTCTTAACAAGCATTATTAGATGGTCTTCTTCAGAATTGTATTCGAGTATTCTGGTCGCTATACCACAAGTTTTGCCTCCCCTTGCCCAATAATCGACTACCTGTGCATAACCAATTTTATCGAGTTCTCCTTTGTAGTACGTCAGAAAAACGGCCTTATATTCACCGGGCTTGTAGAGTAATTTTCTGACTTTCTTATACAATATTTCGCTCTCTTTTTTATGGTCTGACTTATAACTATCGAATGTGTATTTAGTTGACTCACGCTTAAACAAATAATCACTCTCCATTACATCACTAAGGAACGAATGGTATTCAAAAAGCACTCTGTACGCTTGCTCAGGTTTTTGTGCGGAATTTGAATACCAAATGAAAACACAGACAGCTATCACCGCTGTTACAACGATCAACAGTAACATTACCTTCTTTTCGCTCATATCTATTGCCACCACTCATTCCAGATATTTAATGTGCCGGTAAATACATAGTCTTCCCATACTGACCTGGCAATCGATATCAACGTTGCGTTGTCATAGTAATTTGGAGATTTTTTCTCACCCACAAAGCTTTTATTGCCTTCTTTGCTAACCGGTTCATATCGTGTTGGTAGACCATAGCTATCAAATTCTATAGGTATAAATGCGGTAGCTACATCTTTTCTATAATACTGCCTTGCATGAGCATAAACGCAGTCTGTGCTTACATAAGGAGAGTCATTTCTGGCTGTAACAATCTTTTCTATATCGACTTTTCCCTCTTGTATTGCGAGAGTGGCGTTTTTTTCCGGAGACAAATCGACATATTGGGATAATATTGAATCTATCAAACTGGCTACTGGAGAAGGAATAAAAATATCTAGAAATTCGCCTACAACATATCCAACTGTAATGTTTGCCAAATGCCCAAGTGTATCAGACCATGATTCAACGGGAGTATAACTTATATGAGGCTCCTCATATGTTGAAATCTCAAACCAAGTACCTTCATTTCCTGGATCTAGTTCATCTCCGAATACCTCGGAAAATTTAGAACCGGAATCATAAATGGTAACCATTTCTTTCTTTTCATGATCCAGCACTTCTATTCTGCTTATATTGCCTTCTATGTCATAAAAAAGGATTTTTTCTATGTTTTCTTCGCAGTCATAATATTCAGATTTTATTATTAATCCATCATAAGTGTAATAATCTCTAGAAACGAGTACTTTTTTTATAGAGCTAGATGCTTCCTCGCTCGTTGTATTATCTTTACTCTGGTTTACAGCTTCCTCGTTATAAATTTCAGAAAGATCTGCAAAGCAAGCTGTCAGCAAAAACGCGAGCATAATGATAATAAGCGTTATCAAGAAACTTATTTTTTTCATTTTACCTCCCCCTTACAAGAATTTTGGTAGAACAGTTCATATGATACTCCCTGAGAATTTGATAAAGAATCTGTTTTTGGCAATATAAAAACCCAGCGTTTGGAAAAATAAGAACATTCTGATTGAATTATCACAGCGAGATCTCCTTTTTTTTACCTCGAAAAAGTATTTAGCATCCCGGAACAACCTTTTTATTAGGAAAATCTTTCAAGCTTTCCTCCATGGTCTTTACAATCTTCTTGAAGAATGTCTTCTCGCGTTCTCGTTTATGGAATTTCATAAAATTACTCTATTGTTACTCTACTATAACAGTCTATCATATAGTAAGTTATTTTTAGGGTGTCTCGAAAATCAGTAACAACCAATAATATCAGCCACCTTTCTGTGAGGACGGCTGTTCAAGACATTGAAAATAACACAGAGGTTGTATGCCAATATGGCCAAACCCAATACCGCATCATAATTCCTGTTTCTCACATACCAGATGTATTCCAGAGTGAAATACTCTTCTAGAATGTTAATCGTTCTTTCTATCTCCCAACGGTTTTTATACTTCTCCGCATAGCTTTGCCTCAATTGAATGCCCAGCCAACGAGCCTGACACTGTTTTTCCAGTGATACATCTTTCCTTTTGTTTGTGTCTAT